>JASFPY010000105.1:0-7076 GCA_050115755.1 Desulfobacteraceae bacterium
AGGAAAGAAGGAAGAGGGAATCTTCTATGAAAGCGGCCTGGCTGTCTCTTGTACAAGGGCAGCCAGGCCGCTTCTTTATTCAAATAGCAACTTTACCGATAATAGCGGGGAATGCCAGCTGCAGCGAAAATGGGGGTCGATCCGGTCTGGTTGCCTGGATCTTTTAGGGCCGTGCGCTTTGCACTAGCGCATCTGCAATCATGGAGCTCAGAAATTTTACGTCCACGCCCATCTGATAATGGTCGTTTAAATTGCTCAGCTGGGCATGACAGTTCTCGCAGGCGGTTGCCAGGGTTTTTGCGCCGGTGGCGTTGACCTGATCCACTTTGACCCTGGCGGATTTCATGCGGAAATCCAGGGTATCATCACCCATGGCAACCAGTCCGCCGCCGCCGCCGCAGCACCAGTTGTAACGCGGATCATCGGACAATTCCCGGTAATCATCGGTTAGGTGCTGCAAAATATAACGCGGCTCATCGATGACGCCGGCGTTGCGGGCAATCTGGCAGGGATCATGATAGGTAACGCCACCTTCCACGCTGGTCTTGTCGAGCTTGATACGCCCTTCCCGGATGTAGCGCGCATGGACTTCGGTAATCGAGCTGACCTTAAACGGCTGCTCACCGCCAAGCTGATTCATGACCCGGTATGCCGTCCCGCATTCGCAGATGCAGACCTCTTTAACGTTGAGCCGCCTGGCTTCATTGACAATCCGGTCCAGGATCAATTTGGTTTTGGTGGGATCACCCACAAAGGCACCGAAATTAACGGCCTCAAAAAAACTCAACGTCCAGTTTTCACCGGCGGCATTGAAGATGGCCGCTGCCGGGATGATCGAATGAGCGCCGGCAAGCGCCACATAAAGCAGGTCCGCACCCTGAACATCTACCGGAATAGCCGTTTGCCCTGCTTCTAATTTCCATTTTGAAACCACTTCATCTTCAAGCCGCTTGATGCCGTCCATGAAGCTGTCTTTGTACAGGTCGATGGATTTGCCTTTTTCAATGGACGTATCGGCCAACAGGCTGAGTATTTCAGGTTCACTTTTGGCACCGACCAGCAGCAATTTGGCGATAGACATCAGCATCTGGGTGTCGATGCCAAACGGGCAGTAGACCATACACCGTCGGCATCCGGTACACGAGTAAGCTGCTTCATAAAGCTCTTCCAGAGCCATTTCACTGAGCGTTTTGGCTTCTCCGACTGACGGCCACACTTTCCCGCGGCCTTTGAAGTATTTTTTATAAAGGCGCCGTATAATTTCGCCCCGATAGGCGGCGATATATTTTACCTGTCCCATGGATGCATGCACATGGCATGCCTCGGTGCACACGCCGCAGCGCGTGCAGGTCTCCAGGTAAAATCGCATGGCTTCGTTTAATTTGCTTTGAAAAAGCTTGAGCAAATCATCACGCGTTTTCTCATCCATAATCTATTCCTCTAATAACGTCAAAAAAGTGTCTTCAAACAATTAAGACCGATTTTTTCTCCAGTTCGCATTTCACGTGCTAATTGGTTTCAGGTGTCAGTGTTCAGGTGTCAGCAAACAGATGACAGGGGCCAGAGCGTATCATTCGTATTTGAGCCATGTCCATTTGTCGGCTGAAACCTGACACCTGAAACCTACTTTTTCCTGACACCTGAACACTGACACCTTAAATGACTAGCCGCGCCTGAGTTTATTCATCGGCAACGACAAAAATGAATGCATTGTCTGGCTGAACGGGAAAAACATCAGAAACAAATTAGCAAAAAATACATGCAAAAGCAGCATGAAGGAATGACCCGACTCCGTTAGCTCAGCCGGCAGATAGGGGTCAAATGCCAAAAGACTGCCAAGGTATTCCCGATACTGATCGGGTGTCACCGTCTCATAAAAATACCACCTGCGGGCCCAATCCATCTGACTGCCGAATAAAACAATCAGAAACAGCAGAATCAGCAGATAATAATCTTCCGGAACCGAAAGTTCCCGCGCCGGCGAAATAAAGCGGCGAAACAAAAAATAAAGCAGGGCGATGCATGCGATCAGACCCACAAACCCCTGTCCCAGAAATATTTCATGGGGAATGAATTGAAGGGTCTCGATTTCAGCGAAAAGCTCCAGATGGCCGATAATCAAAAGCAGGATACAAATATGAAATGCCATCAGAAATATCCACAACAGCGGTTTATGTTTGCGAACTGTCGGGAATAGAAATGTGTCATACAGCGCCCAGAGCCATCCGGGTTTTCTCTGTGGAAAGATCTGAAGCGTGGCCGGATGGCTGGGCTCTCGAAAAATTTTTATCAAGCGGACAGCAGTGCCGATGAAAAACGTTGCAAAAGCCACATAGACCATCGGCACCAGTATGATGTAATACAGCGTATCCAACACGACCTCCTGTATCGTTAGTCTGCAATCCCTAGAAGTGGTTTCAAAACCCCATCTAAGGCCCAATGGCTGCGTTGCAGGCCCCCCGGTAAATGCTCACATACTCATGTATGCTGCGCTTTCCCGATCGGCCTGACGCCTTGCCTTTGAACCTGATCTGAGGTTTTGAAACCACTTCTAATAAAAAACCGGTAGTTATTTGCTGGCCATGAATTCTATCTGCAGGGTTTAGGCGTTGCGTTTGATATAAAACTTAATAACGTCATCGTCTTGTTCCGTTTTCAGGATTTCATTACCACTGGTACGGGCCCATGCCGGAAAATCGGTTAACGAGCCCGGATCCGTGGATTGTGCTTCTATCACCTGGCCGATCTCAACCTCTTTGATCCCTTTGCTGACCTTAACAACGGGCATGGGACACGGCAGTCCCTTTAAATCAAATACTTTGTCAACTTTGATATCATCACTCATTTTTTACCTCCTGGTAAGATTGGAACCTATCTAAAAAATAGGTGGTCACGTCCAAGAGCAAGGCGTGAGCCGACGAAAAAGCGCAGCATACACAGAAAGTATGTGAGCATTTTGAGGCGGTTCACAACGAAGCTGTTGGGCGTGAGATGCATTTTTCAGTTAGGTTCTAGATGAATAATTGAACCTTGCTGTTAGCCGCCTCTTCTAAAAATTTGGCAACACCGCAAAAGGTTAAATTTTTATAGTCAATCATTTCTTCTCTCTTAAATCCCATCAGATCCATGGTCATTTCACATATAAAGATTCTCACACCGAGTTCTTCTGCCATTTCTAAAAATTGCTCGAGGGATGCCACATTCTTCTTTTTCATCAAAGATTTCATCATGGCCGTACCCATGCCCCCCATGTTCATCTTGGAAAGCTTTACCTGGCCCATCCCTTTGGGCAGCATGGTACCGAACATTTTGCCGAAAGTGTCTTTTCCGCCCACGCGCTTTTTGGCGTCTCTGAGAACCGGAGTTCCCCAGAAGGTGAAAAACATGACCGCGTCCATCCCCATGGCGACGGCACCGGTGGCAATAACAAAAGCGGCAATAATTTTGTCAAGATCTCCGCTGAACACCACCATTGAAAGCTTGTCTTCGGCGGTCTTTTTATCCAGAGCCTCCAGTTGCGATTTGAGCTCTGCAAATTGGTTTTCGATATTTTGCATATCCATGATTAGCCTCCTTTGTTTAGGGGTATTCACCCCACTTTTTTAAGATTCTAAAAGCTTAAATTATAATTTTGTTGAATTTGATTAATACTGTGTACCTTTTTTGGGCTAAAACTATTGTTTTTAACGAAATCAGACGATCGAATAATTCCGGCAAAAGGATTGATCAGGACATATTCTTCAGACCATCATCTCCTTTACCGCTTCCATCGAGGCCTTGAGAATATCCAGGTTGGTCAGAACGGTTTTGCGCTGATCAGGGGCGATCTGAAGCAGGGCCTGTTGGTGGACGTCATTTAGAAAATCATTGATATTATTAATTTTTTCATGACCTTCGGATGTTAGGCTGAGCAGACTGACCCGGGAGTCCTCCGGATCCTTGATGCGTTGAATTAATTTCTTTTTTAGTAATCCTTCGATAATTTTGGATACGCGGCTTTTGACCACGTTCATTTTAAGCGCAATTCCTGTGGCCGTTAGATAGCGCTCATCTCCAAACAGCAGCAGACACCTGAACTCGGCATCGGGTAGCCCGAAACGCTCACATTGATACTGCATGCGCTCCTGGCAGCATTGGAACAATTTAAGTATCAGTTCCTGAAATTGTTTTAATTGATATTTCGAAACCTCGGTATCTGCCATTGAATTTCTATCCGCCATTTCGTTCATAGCGTGAACTATACTGGTTTGATAGGAATTGTCAAGAATTTTTTTTATTATTTTTTCCCTTTTTTCTAAAACATTCTGTGGCTCACTGCCCGGGCGTCTGAATATATTTTACTTTTATCCGTCTTTATACTATAATCTAAGTAATTTAGAAGAAAAAATGATCTACCGAAGGTTTATTGACCGGCTCTTCGATAACTTGCCCATTATTTCAAGGAGAAAAACATGCACAGGACATTGCGAACGGGTTTAATCCTTTTGCTCATCATCCCGGGGCTGGCTATATTATCAGCCTGCGCAAAAAAGACAACGACTGTCAAAAAGGAACCGAAAATCAAAACAGAAGCGGCCGATGTGGACCGTCAGAAGGAATTGGAGGCGGAACGACGAAGAAAAGAAGCTGAAAAACGCCGGTTTCTGGCGGCTAAAGATCAGTTTATGCAGGAGGATATTTATTTTCAGAAAGGAAGCTATCGCTTGCAGCCGGAAGCCCGTGCAATTTTAAATCGCAAAGCCGACTTTTTAAAAAAATACCCGGAGGTCTCGGTCATTATCGAAGGGCATACCAACGAACGCGGCTCCAGGGAAACCAATATTGCCTTCGGAGATCGCCGCGCCGGTGCCGTAAAATCGTTTTTAATCAAGGAAGGTATTGAAAGCCCCCGGCTCATCGCTGTCAGTTTTGGCAAGGAGCGCCCCGTTGATACCGGCAGCAGCGAAAAGGCCCGCGCGAAAAACAGGCGGGTGCATTTTGTAGTTCAGGATTGAAAAGCGAACTAAAAATTGCGGTGCGGGAACTCATCGCGCATGTCTTCCGCTCAGGAGACCTGGTATTTGAGTTTATGGGTTCCAGCCGCCCGGCCGAAGCCATTCGGGCGCATCAAAAAATTCAAAATTCACGTCCCGCCACCTACCAGCCCGAGGTTTCGATTTCCCACCAGGTTGAAACGGATCGATTTCGCCTGACTATCGGCGGCCGTATCGACGGCGTTTATGTCGAACCGGATCGGACCATCATTGAAGAAATTAAAACCACCACACGAAATCCGGATTATTTTGAAAAAAATCAGCAGCCGGTCCACTGGGCCCAGGTTAAAACATATGCCTATATTTATGGACATCGGCAGGGGCTAAAAGAAATTACGACGCGGCTGACCTATTACCGGATCGATACCGCTGAAGTCCGCGAGTACCAGCACACGTTTGGCATATTAGAGCTGGAGATTTTTTTTAACGATCTCATCGCGCGTTATCTGGAATGGGCCGAAACGATCATCGATTGGTGCCGCAGGCGCGATGAATCGCTGCAGGATTTGGACTTTCCTTTTGCGGCCTACCGCGCCGGTCAACACCAGATGAGTATTGAAGCCTATCGTACGATGCGTAATCAGGGTCAATTGTTGGTTGAGGCGGCCACCGGTATCGGCAAAACAGTCGCCGTGCTCTACCCGGCAGTTAAATCCTTTGCCGAAAAAGTGAATCAAAAGATTTTTTACCTTACCGCCCGGACCACCGGACAGGTGGCGGCTGAAAAGGCCCTGGATGAATTGCGCGTGAAGGGCCTCCGATTAAAATCAGTCACCCTGACGGCAAAGGATAAGATCTGTTTTTGCCCCGACAGTGCCTGCCATCCGGATGAATGTGAATATGCCAGGGGACACTATGACCGCATCAACGACGCTGTCAAAGCCATCTTTGCCAAAGACGCTTTTACACGCGAGCAGATTGTCGCAACGGCCGGTGCCTATCGCGTTTGCCCCTTTGAGTTTTCCCTTGATCTTTCTCTTTGGGCGGACTGCATCATCTGTGATTACAATTATGTCTTTGATCCACGGGTATATTTGCGCCGATTTTTCCACGAAGAAAACGGCGATTATATCTTTTTAATCGACGAGGCCCATAATCTGGTGGACCGTTCACGGGAAATGTTTTCGGCGGAGATCTTCAAGCAACCGGTTTTGGACATGCGGCGACAGCTAAAAAATGAGCTGCCGCATATCTTCAAGGCCCTCGGACGAATCAATGCCTGGCTGGTCAAGGCCAGAAAAAAATGTGAAGAATCCGGCAATCCACTGGCGGAAAAAAGCCCGCCGGATGAACTGATACCGCTTCTAAGGAGCTTTCTTTTCATTACCGAACGCTGGCTTTCCCGCAACATAAAAACAGTCTTTCGCGAATGTTTACTGGACCTGTATTTTACCATATCCGGATTCATCAGAGTGGCCGACCAATATGATGAATGCTACAGCACCTGCTATGAAAAAATCGGCAAGAATCTGAAAATCAAACTGTTCTGTATCGATCCTTCGGTCCATCTCGCAAAAGCAATGAGTCGATGTCGGGCGGCCGTATTATTTTCGGCCACCATGACACCGATGGATTATTTTAAACAAATTCTGGGCTGTGACGCCGCAGCCCGCCACCTGATTCTGCATTCACCCTTTCCCGGTGAAAACCTGGGCCTGTTCATTTCCGACCGAATTTCGACTTACTATCGTCAGCGTGACCAGACCGTGCCCCAGCTATCCCGGGCCATTTCCGCCCTGGTTGAACAAAAGAAGGGGAATTATTTACTGTATTTTCCTTCCTATGAATACATGCGCAAAGTCTATCATTCATTTGCCAGCCGCAATCCGAAAATTCAAACCATCCTGCAAACCCCCGGCATGTCGGAACCTGAAAGAGGAACATTTTTAAAGCGTTTTTCAGATGACAACCTGCAGACACTGGTCGGTTTTGCGGTGATGGGCGGTATTTTTGGCGAAGGCATTGATCTGGTGGGCAACCGCCTGGTGGGAGCGGTGATCATCGGCGTGGGCCTGCCCGGCATCAGCCTGGAAAGAGAATTAA
>JASFPY010000106.1:0-7065 GCA_050115755.1 Desulfobacteraceae bacterium
GAAGAGGGTAAACCCGTTGGATTATTCAGACCCATTTCCTTATGGCCATTTCCAGAGATCGGTTTGAAAGCGCTCCTCAAACAGGGCGTTAAGAATTTAATTGTTGTCGAGGCCAATAATGGACAAATGCTGGAAGATGTTCGTCTAGCTGCTGATAGTGATACAACGGTCGTTCATTACGGTGTCGGAGGCGGACATATCTTTTCACCAGATGAGATATATCGCGAAATCTTACGGTTTGTTTAAATCAATAAGGATTCGATGATGAAGGGCTATAAGAATGTTTACAAAAAACCGGATGCCATGACGGATATTCCTTTTCCTTATTGTCCGGGTTGTTCACATGGCACCATCCATCGGCTCGTAGCGGAAGTCATGGATGAACTTGATATTGCGACTAAAACAATCGGTATTACGTCTGCCGGATGTTCGGTTCGTAACTGGCGCCAATTTGATATCGATATGGTCATGGCGCTGCATGGCCGTGGGCCTGCGGTGGCCACAGGTTTAAAACGAGCACGTCCGGAGGCGGTCGTTTTCACCTATCAGGGCGACGGCGATATGGCGGCCATCGGGACAGGTGAAGTTATCCATGCCGCATCACGGTGCGAACGGATTACGGTAATTTATGTCAACAACGGTGTATTTGGGGCGACCGGCGGCCAGCAGGCGCCAACGACCTTAATCGGGCAGGAAACCACCAGTTATCCGCATGGACGGGACCCTGCTGTCAGTGGTTATCCCCTTAAAATGGCTGAACTACTTTCGATGGTCGCTCCCGATTCATACATATCAAGAACTTCAATTCATACGGCCAAACATATCATCCTGACAAAAAAGGCGATAAGAGAAGCATTTTTAGCGCAGATTCAGGATAAGGGATTCGGATTGGTAGAAGTGCTTGCAGCGTGCCCAACCAATTGGAGACTTGACCCTGAAAGTTGTATGGAAAAGATCAAATCCGAGGTCATACCTCACTTTCCCCTTAAGACATTTTCCACCCCGAAAAAGGAAGACTGAGCAATGCTGAAAGAGATTCTTATCGGAGGATTTGGTGGTCAAGGGATTATGCTAATGGGGCAATTGCTGGCATATGGAGCAATACACGAAGGTTTGGCGGCCACATTTTTTCCATCTTATGGTCCTGAAATGAGGGGGGGTACGGCCAATTGCACGGTCGTTATCTCTGACCAGCGGATTGGTTCGCCCATAAGAAACAGATTTTCCGTTTTGGTGGCAATGAATCAAGCCTCACTTGATAAGTTTAAAGATCGTGTTAAGACAAAAGGAATACTGGTTTATAATGAAACGCTGATACAAGATCCACCTGATGTGAAAGATGTCGAAATCGTCAAGATTCCAGCAAATGAAATTGCAAATGCGTTACAAAATCCGCAGGTAGCAAATATGGTGGCAGTGGGTGCGTTGATTCGCATTCTTGGCTTTATTTCTTTTGATTCGATTTCCAGAGGACTTGTGAAAGTTCTTCCAGAATACAGGCATCAATTGATTTCACTGAATGAAAAGGCCATTAAAAAGGGCATGGGATCTGTTTTGGACGCATCTCATACAGAGCATAAGACATGAGCCAATCCAAGGGTACCATAATAATCAATGCAGAGCGTTGCAAGGGATGTGGCCTGTGCATCACCGCTTGCCCAAATAAATGTATCCGGTTGTCTGATCAAACAGACCTCAGGGGGATCCGTCTGGCGGTTTTAACTGAAAAGCAAGATTGCACAGGCTGTACCTTCTGTGCGATCATCTGTCCAGATGCCGCAATAGAGGTCTATAAGAAAATAGTTGAATGAAAAAAAATGAATCAGATAACAGATAAGCCATGGTTAATGCGCACCTATTCCGGATATGCCAGCGCTCAGGAATCCAACACGCTCTACCGTGAAAATATGGCTAAAGGCCAAACAGGTCTGAGTATTGCTTTTGATCTGCCAACCCAGACCGGCTATGACTCAGATCATATTTTAGCGCATGGCGAGGTTGGAAAACTCGGAGTGCCGATGAGGCATATCGAAGATATGGAAGTGCTGTTTGATCAAATCCCGATGGGGCAAATCAACACCTCAATGACCATAAATGCCCCCACTGCATGGGTCCTTGCGCTTTATATCGCCGCTGCCAAAAAACAGGGAGTTGCGATATCCGGATTGAGGGGAACCGTTCAAAATGATATCCTTAAAGAATATTTAAGTCGCGGAACCTATATTTTCCCACCCAAGCCTTCGATGCGGCTCACCGCTGACGTGATCAGCTATACGATAAATACCATCCCGAAATGGAATCCAATTAATATTTGCTCATACCATTTGCAGGAGTCCGGAGCGACACCGGTTCAAGAATTGGCATACACACTCGCCAATGCCATGAGCGTTCTAGACACTGTTAAAGCCAGAGAGGACGTCCAGCCGGAGGACTTCCCCAGGGTGGTTGGCCGAATCTCCTTTTTTCTAAATGCAGGCATTCGTTTCATTGAAGAAATATGTAAAGTCAGGGTTTTCACGAAGATGTGGGATCGTATTTGCAAAGATCATTATGGCGTTGAAGATCCGAAGCTGAGACAATTTCGATACGGCGTGCAGGTCAATAGCTTGAATCTTACGGAACGACAACCGGAAAACAATATCGCCCGAATTATTTATGAATTCCTCAGCGTCGTACTTAGTAAACACGCTCGCGCCCGATCTATACAGCTTCCAGCCTGGAATGAAGCCTTTGGGCTTCCAAGAAAATGGGACCAGCAATGGAGCCTGAGGCTCCAACAGATTATGGCTTTCGAGACTGATCTGCTGGAATATGATGATATTTTTGAGGGGTCTGAGGTAATTTCGAAAAAAGAAAAGGAACTTGAAGAAGAGGCGGCGGCCGAGTTGAAAATCATTATGGAGATGGGCGGTGCGATCGAGGCACTCGAAAATGGTTACCTGAAGCGCAATTTAGTCCGGAGCAACGCAAAAAGATTGCGTGACATTGAAAGCGAAAAACGCATTGTTGTCGGGGTAAACAAATTTTTAGAAGGAGAACCTTCGCCGCTCACAGAAAACATGGCTCAATCATTTCTTGCCGTCGATGACGCGGTGGAAACAGAGCAAATTACAAGCTTGAAGCGTTTTCGCGAGTCCCGAGACCAAAATCGGGTTACATCTGCTTTGGAACATTTAAAGGAATCGGTTATAGCGGGAGAAAATATCATGGATGCGAGTATTAAATGTGCTGAAGTCGGTGTGACGACCGGTGAATGGGCGGATACGTTGCGCGATATTTTTGGTGAATACAGGGCGCCGACCGGTATCAGCGGCGTTTTGATGGGTAAGCTCGATAACGACGATATGGTGCGCCTGCAAGCCAAAATACAGCAATTAAACGAAGCGCTCGGCCGTAACCTGAAGCTGCTCATCGGCAAACCCGGACTGGACGGGCACTCCAATGGTGCGGAGCAGATAGCGGTGAAAGCAAAAGAGGTCGGTATGGAAGTGGTATATGAGGGCATCAGATTGACTCCTGAAAAAATTGCTGAAAGCGCGCTGCAGGAGGGTGTTCACGTTGTCGGTCTCTCTGTTTTGAGTGGTTCACATCTTAGTTTGGTGCCGCAAGTGATTCGCTGCATGAAACAGCGCGGTCTTAACCGCATTCCAATTGTTCTCGGCGGCATCATCCCAAAGCAAGATATCCCAAAAATGGATTTAAATATCATTCAAAGGGTCTACACACCCAGGGATTTTGATTTGAATAAAATCATGAATGAAATCACAGAGGTTGTGGCCCAGGCAAACGACATTAAGCTTTTAGAGACGGAGGGGGATAGTCGTGACCGTTGACGCCCGTGAAATCAGGATTGACGAAATCCTGCAGGGCAAAAAAGCGGCTGTTGCTCAAGCACTTAATTTACTGGAAGATAAAAAGCCTTCAAGTCTTGAGCGCAGAGTGAAGCTAATTGAGACGCTCAGCCTAAATGCAAAGCCTGAAAGACATGTCGTCGGGATAACCGGTCCGCCCGGCGTGGGAAAATCAACGCTTATTTCCCGATTGATCCCTAAATACCGCGATCAAAAAAAATCCATCGGAATTATTACGGTGGATCCAAGCAGTAAAATGAGCGGCGGTGCGCTGCTTGGAGACCGCACCCGAATAGCGTATGACCCGAAAGATGTGGGTATATTTATAAGAAGTATGGCCGCCGGGCGCCATTTGGGAGGAGTGGCATGGAAAACAAGACAATGCCTGACGCTTTTCGAGTCTGTATACGACCGTATTATCATCGAGACCGTTGGCGTCGGCCAGTCTGAGACTGAAATCGAAGACGTTGTAGATACCGTTGTTTCCGTTATCCAGCCTGGAAGCGGTGATGTCTTGCAATTCATGAAAGCCGGTATCATGGACATCCCCCATATTTTGGTGATGAATAAAGCCGACCTGAAATCTATGGCCGAAAAATCCAAAAACGAGCTGGAGGCTGTTGCTTCAATCGTAAGTATGGATAAAGAGGGGTGGAATTTAACGTTAGCCATGACATCAGCCCTGGAAGGACGGGGAGTGGATGAGCTTGTGGCTGCCATTGAAGCGCATGGCCATTATTTAAAGGAAAAAAATATCTCGCAAAAACGCAAACAAAACCGGATTAAATGGGTCTATATGATTTTTCGTGAACGCTTTGGCAGTTTTGCAGTCGATATGTTGGGCGGTGAGAAAAATATTTTGCGAATATTAAACCAAAGAGATGCCATAAATCCTTTTGAAGAAGTGCAGACTTTGGAGCAAATGTTTTGGAAAGCGATTTCAGATTCGCGTTTACCGGCATCTTCTTCCTCGATCTTCTGAAAAAAGGCACCTCAACCGAGACAAGAAAAGATTTTTTCTTGACAAAAAACCAAAAGTTTGTATTGTCGACATAAATAATAGCGTCAATACTATTTTGCTTCAATGCTTAAAAGATAATGAAAGCCATTGATTTATCTTTTCCTTCTGATTAAAAATGCAATAATCCAAGCAAAGCAAGGTTTTGTCTGCACGGAATATGAGCGTAACGTTTATACCGGTAGGATCTTTGAAGCGTTTCTTCAACAATGCGACAAATGGCAAAGACCGTTTGGTCCTTGAAGGCCGGGAAGGACGAAGCGTAAAGGTGGTTTGCCAGGAAATTGGACTGCCTGTGAATTTGATATCGCTATATATCGTGAATGGGAAAACCGAATCTAAGGATTATATTCTGCAGCATGGTGATGAAATTAAGTTGATCGCCGCAATGGGGGGCGGTTAACAATCGTTTATGAACTTCCATCTGTCTGGAGGGGAAATGAAATATGGCATGACCGGAAAGATCCTCAGAGTTGACCTCAGCAATCAAGCCCATTCCGTAGAAGAACCTGACGAAAAATTCTATCGAACCTATTTTGGCGGCAGTTGTCTTGCCTGTTATTATTTGCTTCAAGAACGCCTTGCAGGAATCAATCCGCTTGATCCAGAAAATTTGCTCATATTTGCTTCAAGTCCTTTGGTTGGGAGTGGAATACCCGGGGCAAACCGATTCTCAGTTGCTTCGCTTTCCCCCCTCACAGGATATTACGGCGAAGCAGAGGCCGGTGGATGGTGGTCTCCGGAATTAAAAAAGGCGGGGTACGATGCTATTTTGGTGGAAGGCAGAGCGGAAAAGCCGGTCTTCTTGTGGATCAATGATGAAGCGGTCCAAATTCGCGATGCAACCCATATTTGGGGGAAGGTCACCGGAGATACGCAAGAGATCATTCGCAACGAAACAGGGGAATCCCGCGCCCGAGTTGCCTCAATCGGGCCGGGCGGCGAAAATATGGTGAGATATGCTTGTGTGGTCAACAATCTTAGGCACACGAATGGCCGCTCAGGAATGGGTGCTGTTATGGGTTCAAAAAACCTTAAGGCCATTGCCGTCCGCGGGAAGCAAAAAATTGCATTTAAAAATAATGCGGCTCTCAAAAAAATAATCAAATGGTATAATGATAATTTTATGGACCATCCGATTGAGCGCGTTCTCCATGATGGCGGCACCATTGGATGGGATGTAACCGAATTGGATGAAGCCGGTATTTTGCCGACACGTAACTTCCATAGTGGCAGTTTCGAAGATGCCAATAAAATTTGTGGCGAGACCTTTCATGACAAATATTTCGTTAAAGCAGACAGCTGCCACGGTTGTCCGATCCGCTGCAAACGCGTCGCGCGTTCGACCGGTGAGTATCAGGTAGATCAGACGTACGGCGGCCCCGAATATGAAACGGCTGCTGCCTTTGGGTCATTGTGCGGAATATCAGACCTCGAAGCCATCTGTAAGGCCCACGAACTTTGTAACAGTTACACCCTCGATACCATTTCTGCAGGATCTTCAATTGCCTTTGCCATGGAATGTTTTGAAAACAAGCTCCTGAGCATTCAGGATACAGATGGGTTGGAGCTTAACTTTGGCAATCATGAAGCAATGATTCGACTTATTCATAAAATTGCTAAAAGAGAAGGAATCGGCGATTTATTGGCTGAAGGAACATTGCGCGCTGCTAAAAAGATCGGCCAGGGGGCTGAAAAATTTGCCATGCAGGTCAAAGGCCAGGAAATGGCCATGCATGAACCCAGAGGTAAGGGAAGTTTAGCCTTGGCGTATGCGCTTTCCTCTACCGGGGCGAATCACACGGAGGGCCCGCATGATTATTTATTTCAAGAAGGTGCTCTGGGTGTTTCTGATTTGACTGAATTGGGTCTGATGGAACCTACACCTGCTGTCTATTTAGGGCCTGAGAAGGCGAGACAGTTTGCCTATATGCAAAAAACCTGGAATGTTTTCAATACATTAGGCCTTTGTATTTTTACGGCCGGACCCGGAAAACTGCTTAAGATGAATCAAGTGGCCGAAGCGGTCCAGGCTGCGACGGGATGGGATACAAATTTATGGGAAATCATGAAGCTGGCGGAGCGCACCATCACGATCAAACGCGTCGTGTCCGTCAGACAAGGCGTTTCTCGAAAGGATGATCGACTCCCTGATCGGTTTTTTGCACCTTTGGAAGGCGGCCTGCTCAAGGGAAA
>JASFPY010000107.1:0-7018 GCA_050115755.1 Desulfobacteraceae bacterium
AGGAGAACTGATTTTTTTTGCTTCTTCCGGCATTGTTCCGACTTTAAGGGAGATGGTTTTCTCCTGCCCGTTCCGCAGGAAATCAATCTTAGCCTGCGTACCTGGAGGTGTCGTGGCTGCCAGTTGGGACAGCTTATGAGCGGTTTCAATTTCTTTGTCGTTAAACCGAACGATTACATCCCCTCTCATCAATCCTGCTTTTTCAGCCGGACTGCCTTTGACGATATCAGAAATTAAGACGCCCTTATCGCTTTTGATTCCAAATGATTTGGCCAGTTCAGGGGTGATGTCCTGAATCATTAACCCCAGCCAGCCGCGAATCACCTTGCCTTTTTTAAGCTGGGGAAGGAGTTCTTTTGCCATGTTGACGGGAATGGCAAAGCCGATGCCCTGGCCTTGGGCAATGATGGCGGTGTTTATGCCGATTACCTCCCCATCCATGTTAAACAGGGGGCCGCCACTGTTTCCTGGATTTATTGCTGCATCGGTTTGCAAAAAATCGTCATAGGGGCCGGCGCCGAGAATGCGGCTTTTGGCACTGATAATGCCGGTCGTAACCGTGTGCCCCAATCCAAAAGGATTGCCGACAGCCATGACCCAATCACCAACACGAAGTGCATCCGAATCTCCCAATGCTTCCGGCCTGGGAAAGCCCTTGTCCGGTTTGACTTTAATCAGAGCCAGATCGGTTTTGGGATCCCTTCCGACCAATTTAGCGTCATATTCTTTGCCGCTTTGTAATTTTATTTTGATTTCGGTTGCTTTTTCGACCACATGGTTATTGGTTAGAATCAGACCCTCTTTGCTGATAACAAATCCGGAACCCAGGGCATGGGTTTTCATTTTGCCATGGGGTTGCCTACCGAAAAATTCTTTTGGAAGATTAGGGCCGAAAAAATCCCCAAAAGGCGAGTTGGGGCCCAAAAAAGGCATCAGCGGATTCCCCTCTACCACCTGGGTGGTAAAGATGTTTACAACCGACGCTTTGACCCTGTCCGCCAAATCCGCAAAACTCGCCGGCGTGGCCGGATTCGTGTCGCTCTGCGCTGCATTGGCGTATTCAACCGTTGGGACAAAGGCGATAACACACAACAATGCAGCCCCTAACATTATTAGCTGAAAATTATTATTTACGCTTTTCATGGTCTATTCCTCCCAACTAATTTTTGTGAACGTTTTCGTAAAAGTTTGTTTCGTTTGCCGTTGAATCTTTTAGGGTATCTATGGCGTTGTTCATCTTTTCAGGGGCACCCTGGTTAAGCCATTCGTTATTGGGTTCATGACGTTCATCCTTTTTTCTTAATCTGTGCGAATATGATGAATTTTGTTTTGATGATTACGCCCGATGCGACCCAACGTTTTTCGAATCATCTCGAATTCATCCAGTTTGCTGAAGAAATAGTCCGCCCCCGCGGCCATGCATGCTTGACGGTATTGACGGTACGGATAGTTGGTTATCATAATGACAATCGGAGATGCTGGATCTTCTTTAATATCCTTGAGCACATCGATTCCGCTTCGCTGCGGCAGCCGTATATCCAGGATGACAACATCCGGATGCGCTTTTTTAATGCCATCTAGTGCCTCAACAGGGTCCCCGCTTTCCCCGGCGATCTGGATCCCTGCAAGATCTATCACTGACTCCGTCAGCCTTTCGCGCATCACTTTTGAATCATCGACAATATAAACGGATAGCATAGCCTTTTTCCTTTCGTCTTTTGAATCTACTATAAGCCTGTGAATATAAATCCGCTATCGGTGTCGATCTGATAATGAGGTAGGATTTCGGCCCTTCTTTTTGTAGATGTTTGTCTGACAACAAATTCAATAAGAGGGCAACTAAAATGGATGACATGTTGCCGGCTCTCATATGATAAAATCTAGAAGCTAAACATGCGTGTGAGACAAATGCTTACGGAAAAATTCGGCGGAATCTTACTCAAAAATAAGACTAACTCTGATATTCGAATCACAGATTCGATCTTACTATAGACCTGGTGCGTTTCTAAAAAATGATAGCAAGTAATATCGATGATGCCAGTTTAGCATCGATTGATGAACCATTTTCAAATACCTCTAAAAGGTTTTATGATTTCCATTGCCCTCGTTCATCCCATGCTGGTTCATTTCCCGATTGTGCTGTTGATCACAGCCTGTGCCATGGACATAATTGTGCTTTCCAATGCCTGTTGCGGATTTTGGTATTTTAAATTATTATAATAGTTTTTGAGGTAATTTCTTATAAGAAAAAGGTAAAGAAACCGATATGAACGTGCAAAGTGGAAAAATGGGATACTGGAGTGTTGTCGCTATCGGTGTGGGAGGCATGGTGGGAGGCGGAATCTTCGCGGTTCTCGGCCTCTCGGTTCAGCTGACGCGTGGTGCGGCACCAATCGCTTTTTTGATCGCGGGGCTGGTTGCACTGGTGACGTCATACTCCTATACACGTCTGTCAGTGACCTATCCCAACGAAGGCGGAACGGTTGCCTTTCTCGACAATGCCTTCGGACCCGGGCTTTTTACCGGTGCAATGAACATTTTGCTTTGGATAAGCTATATCGTTATGCTTTCGCTTTATGCGTATGCTTTCGGCAGCTATGGTTCGGCCATGTTCCCGGGAGAATCACAGCTAATCTGGAAGCACATCCTGATCAGCGGCAGCATCCTTGCCATTACCGGTTTGAATCTGCTGAGCGCCAGGTTTATCGGAGAGGTTGAAAGCTGGATTGTCGCTGTGAAAGTCGCGATTCTTCTTTTGTTTGTAGTTGCCGGAACATTGACCATTGACTCCCATCGTCTTCTCCCCGATCATTGGTCATCGCCTCTTCAAATGATCGCCGGCGGTATGATAATTTTTCTGGCTTACGAAGGATTCGAATTGATCGCCAATACGGCCGACGACGTTCGAAATCCGCACAAAACATTGCCATGGGCGTTCTATTCGGCAGTCGGTTTTGTCATCTGTCTCTACATTATGGTGGCTGCCGTTACCATAGGCAATCTGCCTGTAAACAAGATCGTAGACGCTAAGGACTATGCGCTTGCAGCAGCCGCCCGGCCTTTTCTGGGCCAATACGGATATGTTCTCATTACGATTGCCGCGCTTTTATCGACCGCTTCGGCTGTCAATGCTACCCTTTACGGTGCAGCACGTCTGAGTTATATTATCGCCAAAGATGGTGAACTCCCCGAAAGTCTCGAACACAAAGTCTGGAACGAACCGATAGGGGGGCTTCTGATCACCGCGGGCGTGACGCTGGTAGTCGCCAACCTTCTTGACCTGTCGAGTATTTCCATGATGGGCAGCGCCGGATTTTTACTGGTTTTCGCCGCCGTAAACACCGCAAACGCCAAACTTGCCAAAAAGACCGACAGCCGCAGCTGGATACCGGTAATGGGGGTTGTACTCTGTTTGGGGTCCCTCGGCACCCTGATATGGGAAATCGGTCAAAAAACCCCGTCACATCTGTGGATATTGCTGGCCATGCTGCTTTTGGCTTTTATGATCGAAGGGACATACCGCTTTATCAAAACGCGAAGGCTGCAAGTGCCTCTATCCAGAAAGGCCGGACCGGCTCGTTAAACGAAAAGCGGGAATCCAGAATGAGAATACGCTGGATTCCCGTTTCATAAAAATACAAAACCCTTACTTGCTTTGCTTCCACCCGATCCAAATTGGATGACCCTCATTGTCTCTGATCAGCAATTTCGAATTCACTTGTGGACGGATTATCTAAATGATGTTCAACGGCAGCCAGACATCCATTTTCGGCAAAGATTGTCAGTTGATCTTTGGCTCGCAGCCGGGTATATCCGTGCGGTATGATCAGTTGATTGCCCCGCTGCACGGAAACGATCAAACATTCTTGCGGAAGCTGCAGCTCACTGATGAGTCGTCCTGCGGAAGCTGAGTCCGGCGTAATTTTGACCTTGGCGAAATCAGCATCATTTAATTTGCTCACGCGCAAAAATTCGGCACGATGATGATCATGGGCTTTTTGGGCAATGGCGTTGTTATAAGCCTGGATAATGTCCCTGCGCCGCAAAAGGCCTGCCAGACGTTGGGACCCCCTCTGTTTCAGGACGGGCAACTGGCTGATATCACGAGGACCCATGGTGCACAGCGCTTTCCACATCGGCTCCTCGGGGAAGCAGGTCAGCAAACTATCGGTGGTGGCGATATCGGCAACCGTCCGGCCGTCCGGCGGTCCTTCTGCAAGGGCCTGCTCCAGGTCGCGGATGCTGACGACGCCGGCCAGATCACCCGATTCGTCCACCACCGCAAACCCATGATTGTGGGTGCGACTGAATTTCTTTGCCAGTAAATCCAAAGGCAGGTTGAGCGGAATCCGGTCTATGTCTGTGCTCATGGCTTCGCCTACCGTCACGCCCTGCATAATATCGATATCGTGCCCCTGTTCGAGATGAATGCCCCGGCGGGTAAGCTTAAGCGTATAAATGGAATCGCGGCTGAGAATGCGCGATACGAGTGTACTTATGACGGTTGCCAGCATCAGCGGCAGGATAATACGATAGTCGCCGGTCATTTCGAAAAGAATGAGAATGGCGGTAACCGGTGCGTGAGCTGCGGCGCTGAAGAAAGCGGCCATCCCCACCAAGGCATACGCGCCGGCGGGGGCGGTGACAGTCGGAAACAGATTATGAGCGATCTGGCCAAAAACAGTGCCCATCATGGCTCCCATGAAAAGAGACGGAGCAAAGATGCCGCCGGAACCGCCGGCACCCAGGGTGAGGACGGTCGCCAGCAGCTTGAAAATAAAAAGTCCCAGCACGACCTCGAAAGCCAATTTGCCAAAGAGCACATCCCCGATGCTGCCGTAACCTACGCCAAAAACACGCGGGAAGCCGTCTGCGGACTTAAACGTCAATAGACCGAGGATGCCCAGCAGAAGGCCTCCGCCAATCGGCTTAATAAATTCAGGTAAAGGGACGTGATCCCATAGATCCTCCGACGCATAAAGAAGCCGGGTAAAGACCACCGCACCGATCGCTGCCAGCACACCGAGCAAGCTGTACAGAACCAGTTCCCATGGGCTAATGAGGGCATATTGCGGCACGGCAAAGGCGAAGGTACCCGCATAAAAGATATGGGCGACAGCCACGGCTGCAACGGACGAGATTACCACCGCACCGAAATAGGTTACCTCCAGTCGTCCCAAAATCACTTCCAGGGCAAAAATGGAACCGGCTATAGGTGCATTAAAGGTCGCTGCAATACCGCCGGCGGCACCGCAGGCCACGAGGTTTCGTATCCGCTCATCGGAGAGACGAAGCAACTGCCCCAGTGTCGAGCCCAGCGCCGATCCGATCTGAGCAATGGGACCCTCCCGACCGATCGATCCCCCGGTTCCAATGCAAAGCGCTGACGCCAGTGACTTGATCACCGCCACCCGCGGCCGTATACGGCCGCCGTGAAGTGCCACGGCCTCCATAACCTCCGGTACACCGTGACCCTTGGCCTCACGGGCGAAACGATAAATCAGGGGCCCATAAATGGCGCCGCCGATGGCCGGAATAATGACCAGATAGAAAGGAGAAATATTTTGCAAGCGGCTGGCCAGTCCCTCGTATGCCAATGTTTGCACCGTTTCGATCAGCCAGCGGAAAAAGACGGCTCCCAAACCGGAGCCGGCACCTACCACCAGTGCGGAAACCATGATAATACCCGACTCCGATACGGCCTGCTGATCAAGCAACCGTGAAAAGAGGTGACGCCACCTGCTTATGCTGCCGTTTACCAGACGATGAAACATCAACCACATCCTTTCTCAGCACCTCCTCGTTATTTGAAGTCATTGATCCGAGCCTTTACGCGATGAGCATCGGCAAGGAAGTTGCCCGCAACAGTCGGTCCACGGTGCTTCCAACAAGCCATTCCAACACGGCCGAATGGCGATAACGACCCAGAATGATCAGATCGACATCGTTTGCAAGCGCAACGGCAGCTATTTCATTTTCTGGGCGGCCTCGGGCGGTCAAGAAACGGCAGGCAGCCAAGCCACTGTGCGCCAACCGATTCTGGATCTCTTCCAAATTCACAGCATCATGGCTGGAATCGGTGTCTTCACGGATTGTTAACACAATCATTTCGGCAGACAAAGCACGCTGCAGTTTTACGGCCCAGGTGTGGGCATCATTGGCGTGTGCCCGGCCGTTATAGGCTAATAACAGGCGATGCAGGGAAGGCGTTTTATTGCCGCCCACGAGCATGGGCACGTGCACATGGTGCGCAATTTTACGGAAGTTGTGCCCCAGGGATTCCGCAGCATCTTTATGCTCGTGACCGCGGCGCCCAATAGCCAGCAGCCGGGCTTTCGCTGCTTTGCGCAGTACCAATTCCGATACGCCGCCAGCCAAAAGCTCGGTGGTTACCGAAACCCCGGCTTCTTTGCCTGCAGCCTGCAGCTGGTCCAGTGCCAGCGTTCCCTGGTTTTCGAACCAGCGCATGAGTTCGGCACGGGATGTCGGTTGTCGGCTGTAATCATTTGAATCTGGCAGGAGCGGCAGTTCGGCCTGGTAGCTGGCATATGTGTCAAGCGTCAGGCTTTCATCTGCAACATACAGCCCCCGAATTGCCAGATCCTGAACTCGCGCGATTTGGAAAGCGGCATTGGCAGCCGCACGCGCTTCTGATGAATCATCATCGGCCACCAGGATGTAAGGTAATCTGCATTCTTTGACCGTCATGAAAATTTCTCCTCTGCTGAGCAATCGTCTTGCTATACAAAACAAGAGCTGGATAATTAATGAAGCTAAACCATAGTTAAGGGCAATCCAGAAAAAAGCCGCAGCCGGCATCTTTTTGCCCGTTTCTGTGCACACTAAATATAAGAAGAACTGCAATGAACCGCTATCGGAATCATTCCGATATTTAGGTAGGATTTCCGCTGACTTTTATGTCCGTGATCGTCTGACAGGAATCTTTAAGTCGTTGAAAGAAAGCGTCAATCGGTTTTTCTGTGATAGCCAAAGGCATGCTTATATGCTAAGCTCAGTA
>JASFPY010000108.1:0-7012 GCA_050115755.1 Desulfobacteraceae bacterium
CAAACACGTGTTGCAGCGCTTTTAAAACCTGTCGATCTTTCGGAAGGCTAACTTTATTTGTGGCAGACGATTGCGTGAACGCCTCCCACTTGTGTTCCAGGTCCTGAACGAGTATGTCGGGGAGGTCGGGTACCGTTTTCATGTTATAAATGTTTGGCATAGTGCATAGCGCATGGGGCATGGCGTTGACATGGAAGATGTTCAGTTTTTTTTACGCTCTGCGCTTTGCTCTTTGCGCTATGCTACTTTATGTATCCCCAATCCACCAAACGGCGATAGGCATGCTGGGCGTATTTGCCTTGCTGGACGACCTGCAGGTAACGACGGTATTCTTCGGCTGCCGGCTCGATTTGATCCATGCCTTCCCGGCAATACCCTCTAAAAAAGATCGTGTTCGGATTTCCGGGCAAAAGCTGTTCAAAGGAGCGAAACTCTTCATAGGCACCTTCAAAGTCTTTTAGCTGGATTCTGGAAAACCCGCTGAGATGATAGGCCTGGGCTTCCCCGGGGTAGGCCTTCTGGGCCATCTCGGCATACTGGCGGCCGACCGCGTATTGTTTTTGAGCCAAATTACTGATCGACATCATGCACAGGGCGACATAGTCGTCGGGCGCCTGTTTCAACGCCTGGCGAAAATGATTTTCGGCGGCATCGTATTTGCGGGCAGCCATTTGTTTCTCTCCTTCTTGGATCTCCAGTATCGCTCCTTTTCGGGCCCGTAACCCGGCGGTATGATCCATATAACGGTCGCGGTTAAGCGGACCTTTTAAAGCAGATTGATATTTCGTGTTTGCGTCCCGCACAGCAGTATCATATCTTTCCTGACTCATCGGATGGGTGGCAAATAAGAGATCGACGGTGCTGGATTTATGTTTTGACATCTCGTTGAGCATCTCCATCAAACCGACAAACCCCGTGGAACCGTAGCCGGCACCCACCATATATTGCATGCCCAGGGCGTCGGCCTCGCGTTCATTATTCCGGCTGTATTTTGCCAGCAACGCACCGGCGCTGATCTGACCCAGCTGGCTTGCCAGATCACCCAGCGCTGCGCTTTGTGTGCCGGCCAGCACCGAAATGCCGCCGACAAACGCTTGAGTGAGCTGTCCCTTGGACATCTGTTCGGCGGCGTGCCGGGCATTCACATGTCCCAGTTCGTGGCCCAGCAGGGAGGCAAGCTCAGCCTCGTTGTCCAGCTCCAGCATGATGCCCCGGGTGGCGGCTATGCTGCCGCCGGGAAAGGCGTAGGCATTGACATAGGTGGCGTTTACCACCCGGAACGAATAGGGCATTTGGGGCCGATGAGATGCAGCCGCCATTTTGTTTCCGATCTGACTGACATATCGGTTTAGCTGGCTGTCCTGAGCCTCCCCGAAATCGCTGGAAAACTGAAGCGGCGAGTACTGTTTGTCAATCTGGATTTCGGTATCTTCGGATACCAGCATCAATTGTTTTTTCCCAGTTACCGGATCGGTGGCGCATCCGAACACATAACCGGCAGCGGTCACCGACGAAAGCCACAAAAATTGGCGTCGGGTCAGGCCGCGTAAATTAGATGTTTTTAACAGATGGTTGGGCATAACGAACTCCTATATTAATAATCGTACTCGTTTATCCGACTCGTCCTCGACATGCTATTTAATTGTACTTCCTGAACTCTGCTTTCCGAGTACGAGCACGCGGACGAGGACGAGCACGATTGCGAGGGTAACCTGTGGCTGTATTTACTTCTTATCCGGCGTTACCAGTTTATACGTTTCCAACAAACGATTGCCGAGAGAGGCGGCAAGCTGTTTGAAAAAGATGATCCCATTTTCCGCATCCGCTTTTAAAATTCGGGATAATTCGTCACTGGCGGTTTTCAGCAATTTGGTCGGTTCTAAACATTCGGCTGATGCAGAATAGACATCCCCTCCGATAAGACTGGACCACCCGAAAGCTTCTCCATTGCGCTCGGCATTGTAAATCACCTGTTGCGGTTCACCGATACTTAATTTTACACGTCCATTCAACAGAATGAAAAAAAAATCGGCAGGATCATTTTCGCGGAAAAGAACTTCACCTTTCTTATGAGAGGACAATTCGCAGATATCCATGAATTTTTTTACGAAATCCATGCTGGTACCTGTAAAAAGCGCTGATTGCTTGATGAACATGGTTTTTCCTCTTTATGCGTCTTAGTCCTTCGAAGATGGGCACAAACTCAATATATATAAAATAAAGTCGCCGGCTTGTCAAAATAATAACCGGCGAATGCGCCGGCGTCGGGCGGCAGGTTGTTTTTGGCGGTTTACCTTCATCCTGCTTGCGGCCTGACTGAAAAATGGGGAGCGAATCAGGGCCCCATTAAATCTAACAATTTTTTGTTTTTCAGATTGGTTTTATATGATATAAGCGGTTGACACTTTGTCGCAGAGATTTTTCGGAAAGGGGATTTAAGGCAAATTTAAAGAAGGGAAATTAACAATCGCATTATTCCCGCCGATAAACTTCCATAAAAAATCCGGCTATGATTTTCTTAACGATTATAACTTGCAGCTTATCCTGCCTGAAGCGATAACCAGTCCGATCTGATTGCCATCACCAGCCAGGAGCCGTTATCACCGATGGTTGCCCTCAACGCGCTCGATGTCATGCGCGAGGGTCATGATTGCTCGAGGGTCGGGATTTTTTTGCGTGATCTTACCGGTTCCTTTGAGGATATAAAGGATGACCCCAGTATGCCATCAGCAGAAAAGATCTGGAAAATAGCGCGTATGAATATATCGTGGATCAGGGCCTTTGCATCGGATGCGGATTCTGCGCCGGTGCCTGTCCTTGCGGCGTGTGGGATCTGGTGGAGAATACACCGCTTGAGTCGGATATCGGTAGCGGTCTCGCGAATTTTGAAGCATGATAACATTTAGCAGACTGGCATAGCGCATGGCGCATAGGGCATAGGGTTGACAGCGAAACAAAAGGAAATTTCTTTACGCTATGCGCTCTGCTCCATGCGCTTTGCATGTTTATTAAAATTGAATATGATCAACACAAAACCAAGCGACAAAACATTCGGGATTTAAGACACGGAAGATTTATGGACGCATTACTCGCATTAGAGGATGGCCGCACCTTTCCCTGCCGGTCCTTTACCGGGCCGGGGGAGGCCATGGGTGAGGTGGTATTTAACACCAGTATGACCGGCTACCAGGAGGTTCTTACCGATCCGTCTTACAGCGGACAGATGGTCGTCATGACCTATCCGCTTATTGGAAACTATGGGGTTAATCCGGAAGACATTGAGTCCGAGCGCATACAGGTTGGGGCCTTTTTAATTAAGGAGTATCAGGCTTACCCCAGCAATTTTCGATCGACGGCGACCCTGGCCGATTATCTGGCAAGCCAGGGCATACTCGGTGTTGAACACCTGGATACCCGGGCCATCACGCGGCATATTCGAAATTCCGGCGCCATGCGGGCGATTGTTTCCACGGACAATTTAGCGCCATCTTCTCTGGTGCAAAGAGCCAAGGAAATTCCCAAAATGGCGGGTTTAAACCTGGCTAAAGTGGTGACGACCCCGCATCCCTTTTACTGGGAAAATGGTGAACCGGAAATTATTCAGAGCGGCAGCCGCCCGCTGGACAAAACAATCTGGCGGCATCGCGGCACAAAACGCGCGGTGATCGCCCTTGATTTTGGCATCAAATTTAACATACTCAGACAAATGGAAAAGGCCGGTTTTGAACTGGTGGTGGTCCCGTCTGCCACCACCGCCGAGACCATTCAAGGCATGGCGCCGGACGGCATTTTTCTTTCAAACGGGCCGGGTGACCCCGAGCCGGTTACCGATGCCGTTGAAACCATTCAATCACTGTTGGATTACCGGCCTATTTTCGGTATTTGCCTCGGGCACCAGCTGCTCGGGCTGGCCTTGGGTGCCAAAACTTTTAAGTTGAAATTCGGTCATCGGGGTGCTAATCAACCGGTCAAAAATTTTCGATCGGGGAAGGTCGAAATTACCTCCCAAAACCATGGGTTTGCTGTTGATACGGAATCTCTCCAGGAAAATGAGGTTGAAATTACCCACATCAACCTAAATGATAATACCCTGGAAGGCTTTCGGCACCGCAAATACCCGATATTTTCGGTGCAATACCATCCTGAGGCATCTCCAGGTCCGCACGATGCACGCTATCTGTTTGATGAGTTTAAAAAGTTGATGCGATAACGCATCAAGGATCGTCTCCGCCTGCGTCGGAGACTTGAGGAGCGGCCCGTTGGGCCTCGAGGAGCTCCGCCTGAGGCGGATTTAGGTTTGAGGCAAGCGAATAAGCCTAAAGCGCAGCGCTCCTCAAATGAAGTGATCCTGAAGCGTAGCGCTCCTGCAGCAGCGAACAAAGTGAGCATATATGCCCAAACGCACAGACATCCATCGGATTCTGATCATCGGTGCCGGTCCGATCATCATCAGTCAGGCTTGTGAATTCGATTATTCCGGCACCCAGGCATGTAAAGCTCTGAAAGAAGAAGGTTTCGAAGTCATCCTGGTAAACTCCAATCCCGCCACCATCATGACCGATCCGGAGATGGCGGATCGAACCTATATTGAGCCGGTTACGCCCGATGCCGTGGCCATGATTATTGAACGTGAGAAGCCCGATGCCCTGCTGCCGACCCTTGGCGGGCAAACCGGCCTGAATACGGCCATCGAAATCGCTAAAGCAGGGGTTCTGGACAAGTTCAACGTTGAGATGATCGGCGCCTCTACGGCCGCCATAAAAAAGGCCGAAGACCGTGACCTTTTTCGCCAGGCGATGACCAACATCGGGCTGCGAATTCCCCATAGCGGAATCGCCCACACCATGAATGAAGTTCGCAAAATTGCCGAAGAAATCGGATTTCCCATCATTGTGCGCCCCAGTTTTACCCTTGGCGGCACCGGCGGCGGTGTGGCTTATAATGCCGATGATCTTTACAAACTGTCCCGGACCGGCCTGGACGCCAGCCTGATCGGGCAGGTGATGCTGGAAGAATCGGTGATGGGCTGGAAAGAATACGAGCTGGAAGTCATGCGGGACAAACAGGACAATGTGGTGATCATCTGTTCCATCGAAAACATGGATCCCATGGGCATCCACACCGGAGACAGCATCACGGTGGCGCCGGCCCAAACCCTGAGCGATAAAGAATATCAGCTGATGCGCAACGCGTCCATCGCCATCATGCGGGAAATCGGAGTGGACACCGGCGGTTCCAATGTTCAATTTGCAATCAATCCTGCAGATGGCGAGATGGTGGTGATTGAAATGAACCCCCGGGTGTCGCGCAGCTCGGCGCTGGCTTCCAAAGCCACCGGATTTCCGATAGCCAAGATTGCGGCCAAACTGGCGGTTGGTTACACGCTTGATGAAATTTCCAATGACATTACCGGTGAGACGCTGGCTTCTTTTGAACCAACGCTGGATTACTGCGTCGTCAAGGTGCCTCGCTGGACATTTGAAAAATTTCCTGAAACACCGGACCTTTTGACGACCGCGATGAAATCGGTTGGCGAAACCATGGCCATTGGCCGGACCTTTAAAGAAGCCCTGCAAAAGGGTCTGCGCTCTCTTGAAATCGGCCGTTATGGACTGGGGGCGGACGGCAAGGACCTGGCCGATGACCCGAAGATGGAAGGCGGGTTGCCGTCCCGATCGGAAATCGAGCAGAAGCTGGCGTCTCCCAACTCCCAGCGCATATTTTACATGCGTTATGCGCTCCTAATGGGGATGACCATTGAATCGATTTATAAATTAACTGGAATTGATCCCTGGTTCATCCATCAGATCGGGCAAATTGTGGCCCTTGAACGTGAAATTCAAACCGCCGGAACACCCATATCGGATGCGCACTTAAGGCAGGCAAAGGAATGGGGATTTTCAGACATTCAACTGGCCCATTTAACCCATAACACGGAATCGGACATCAAAGAACGACGCAGCAAACTGGGGCTAAGGCCGGTCTATAAGCTGGTGGATACCTGTGCGGCTGAATTTAAGGCGGCAACCCCTTATTATTATTCAACCTACGAGCAGGAAAATGAAGCCCGGGTTTCAAATCGTAAAAAAGTGATGATTCTCGGGGGCGGTCCCAACCGCATCGGCCAGGGAATTGAATTTGATTACTGCTGCGTTCATGCGTCTTTTGCCTTGCGCGAAGAAGGCATTGAAAGCATCATGGTCAACAGCAACCCGGAGACCGTCAGCACGGATTATGACACCTCCGACAAATTGTATTTTGAACCGCTGACCAAAGAAGATGCACTGCATATTGTCGAAACCGAAAAACCGATGGGAGTCATTGTTCAATTCGGCGGTCAGACCCCGCTCAACCTATCGGTGGGATTGCACGCCGCCGGTGTTCCGATTTTAGGCACCCAGCCCGAAAGCATTGACCGCGCCGAAGACCGCAAACTTTTTCAGGCGATGCTCAACAAACTCGGTCTGGTTCAACCGGCAAACGGCACGGCCTTAAGCATAGAAGAAGCCCTGCGCATTGCGGAAACCATCGGTTATCCGGTGGTTGTGCGACCGTCATACGTACTGGGCGGACGGGCGATGAAAATCGTTTATGATCAAGCCGCGCTTGAAAATTTTACGCATCTGGCGATTCAGGCGTCACCGGGGCATCCGATATTGATCGATAAATTTGTAGAGGATGCTTTTGAATTTGATGTGGATGCCATCTGCGACGGCCACACCACGATTATCGGCGGCATTATGGAACATATCGAAGAGGCCGGTGTGCACTCCGGTGATTCAGCCTGCGTTCTGCCACCGGTCAATATCGACACCCCTTTCATCGAACAAATGACCCGGGCCACCAAAGCCATGGCAAATGAATTGAATGTTGTCGGCTTAATGAATGTCCAGTATGCATTAAAGGACGGCCAGCTGTATGTCCTGGAAGTCAACCCCAGGGCATCGCGCACCATCCCCTTTGTCAGCAAGGCCACGGGTGTACCCCTGGCCAAACTGGCGACCAAAGTGAT
>JASFPY010000109.1:0-7012 GCA_050115755.1 Desulfobacteraceae bacterium
GCCGGTTTTTAGATGAAGCCGCTTTCAGATTTCTTCCGGAATGAGGACCTGACCTTTTAAGGGCATTTTTGCGGCGGCTCAATCTGACGCGGCAACTCCTTTTTGACGATCATAACCGCAATATGACTTCAATGCTAAGTTCTGCAAGCATTATTGCCCACCAGCAACAGCAGATATCAATTATTCATTTTTTCCAGCGCTGCAGCAATATAAGCCAGATCCGGGCGTTTATTTATATCCGATACCTGAATATCCCGGATGATGCCTTTCCTGTCAATAAAAATCAGTGCCCGTTCAGACACACCGCTTGATCGCAAAACACCATACTTTTCGGCGACGGCGCCATGCGGCCAAAAATCTGATAAAACAGGAAACCATAATTTTCCCATCTGCTTTGTCCACGCATACAGAGTGGGTATATTGTCAACTGAAATGCCGAGCAGAATAGCATCGTTTTTATCAAACATTTCTTTTACGATATTATACCCCGGCCATTGATCTGAGCACACCGGTGTCCAGGCAGCCGGCACAAATGAGATCATAACATTGTTTTTACCTCTGTACTGGCTGAGGGTTATCTTTTCTCCACTTACAGACGGCAACGTGAAATCCGGAGCTATATCGCCCACCTTAACTTTCAATATGCTGTCAACCGGTTTTAAATGGCCCGTGTTGTAAATATTTTCCTTAAACGCAGCCGATCCTGCAAACACCGGAATAATCAAAAGGACCAACAACAGAGCGGTAATTTCAGATATTGCATACGCAAATTTCATGACTTTCGCTTCCTTATATGACAGTTATTGTTGATAAACGAAAATAAAACAGTTAATGCCGTGATATTGTAAACCAAACCCCGGCGCTAAACCCCTGTAACTTGAATCCGGCACCCTGGATCTACATCAAGCCGGAGTTTTGTAACAATTTTTTCAGCAACTGGCCCGCATCTGAGGAACCACCGAGCTTGGAATAAAATACGTTGTGGGAGCCGTCTGACTTTATCCGAACGCCTATAAAATAAGGCGTTCTGACTTCGCCAATTTTTTTGTGAATTGAAAAATCACCATCCGCAAACAATGGAAACGGTATTTCATATTTTTTTTTAAAAAATCCAACTTCAAATTCTGAATTTCCAACTCCAATGCCGATCAATTTAACTTTGCCCTTTAATTTTTCATCGTTTTCGATTTTGCGATACATCTCGTTGACAGTGGGAGCCTCCCTCTGACAAAATGGTCAGTACATGCTGAAAATCTCTATAAGTACCACCTCGGCTTTGATTTCCGGGATTTCAAATTTATCCTTACCTGTAAGCCCTAAATAGCTTTGAAGCTCAGGATTTTTAGGCACAGGCAGAACAATACCGGGCAGGACACCCCCTTCTTCAGGCGGCTGGCTTGCAACTGCCACAAGGGTAATGATGACGATCAGTCCAAACTGTGAGATTAAGGAGAAGCCAAAATATCTTTTCATTTTATAATCCTTTTTCCAAGATGCAGGCAATACAGTAATACATTAGCTATCTCAAAAATGCATCCAATCCGCCGCGGATTGAAGGCCCTCTTAAAATGCTCATCCGCCGTACATCCTGGCGAACTGCGCTTTTGCGTCGGCCCCCGCCTTGCTACTGGACGTGATCTATTATTTTTGAGTTAGGTTCCACATATATCCCTGTGGTGATTTGAAGATCGCACAATGAAATCTTTTTTAAGTTCATATTTGGATAAAAAGCTTGATGCCCGGTTCAAAGCCCTCTTCCCGGGCCTTAAAATCCAGATGCAGCGTCAATATTTGCTCAAGCGGTGGATAAATGGTTCGATCCACTTCGCGCGTGTCGATGGTTTTAATGTATTTGTTGCATTGATCACATAGATAAACTCTAAATTCTTTTTCTTCTTCGCTGAAAAAATAGCGTAATTCCTTATTTTCTGAGTTTTCACAAAAAGGACAATAGACTCTTTTAACAGACCAAGAATGCCAGCAGAAACTGCAAATCAAACTGCGCGCACCTTCACTTTCGAGAATCGAAAGTATCGGTGCACTTCCGCATATCGGACAATACCCTTTCAGCCACGGTGCGTCCTTTGGCAAATATGCAGAAAGCTGCGCTGCACCCTTGCAAAGGGAAGGCTTTAAACTGTTGTAAGTAATAAAACCCAGAATTTGTTTCTCAATTTCAAACTCCTCAGCAATATTCTCAAATAGAACTTCATTGCCACTCAAAAGTGCACTGAAGAGCCTTTCGGGATTTAACTGTGCATCAACTGCATCTAATATAGCTGCTGCGGAAACAGCCATGCTTGGGTTGGCAGCAACGGCCAGCTTTCCAATAGTGACAAAAAGTCTGGCGCATTCAATTTTGTCATATACAAAATCTTCGATTTCAATTAAGGGCATTTTTTCTCGTATTTTGACGGCAAGGATATTTTCCGGGATGTTCAGCGAATCGATCCTGACTCTAATTTTGCTTTCTTCCTGAGCGACAAAAAGCCGGCCATAAAAACCCAGCATATCCGTATAAACCGGTTTGCTTTTTATGACAGTCTCTACCGCTCTTTTGACCTGGTCGGATGTAAGGTCAAAATTTGAGGTCATTCGGTCTCCTTTTTGGGATTTTGTATTAAAATTTTACCATACACGCAATATTTAAAAGGGGGAAAAGGCTTCTCCTTTCCCCCCTTATGGTCTTAATGGAAGCTGTGCACCATTTTAACCGAAAGATGACAGCGTCCGGTTAAACGGACGAAACATTTTTCTAAGGGCTGCCTGCCGGGTTATGCCTTTACGGTGATTCAATGCAATTGCTGCGTCATGGTATTGCAGGGGGTCAAACGCAACCAGATAAATGGTCCGGACATCCTGCGGGTCCAACAACTGCGCATTGGGATACTTCTTTTTAGCAATGGCCAGACGCTCTTTGGCCAGGTCCAAAATTTCATCCCTTTCACCAAAGTTCATTGCACCCGTGGGGCACACCTTCACACAGGCCGGTTCCAGTCCGTTTTCCACGCGGTCGCTGCACATGTCGCATTTGGCCAGTGTGCCGTTTTCATTTTTGCGGGGGATATCATAAGGGCAGGATTCCCGAATTTCGTCCGGATCCAGTTCCTTGGTGTTGGCCGTGTAAATTACAGCACCGGTGGCCGTTTCGGTGAATATGGTTCCCGGATCTCCAGCTGTGGCTTCACAGGGCGGCTCCAGACAATGTCGGCATTGATCCGGGAAAAACAGCCATCTCAGCTTACCGTCAATGACCGCTTCGCGCATGCGAACGAGCTTGTAGGTGTCGAAGGAGAGATCGGCCGGATTCTGATAAGAGCCGCGATTGACGGTTTCTTCCGCAGGAAGGCCGTGCCATTGCTTGCAGGCTACCTGGCAGCCTCTGCAGGCCGTACACAGGGTGGTATCAATCAAAAAAGATTTACTCATATCGATCACCTCCTTCTATATCTTTGCTACGTTGACCATAAAGGCTTTGGTTTCCGGAATACGCGTATTGGGATCGCCCGTTGCCGGGGTCAACAGATTGGCGCTTTCTTCCTGACCGTTTGCGGGCATGCGCCAGCCATAATGCCACGGCAATCCTACCTGGTGCACCACGGCACCGCCAATTTTGAACGGCTGAAACCGTTTGGTGACAATCGCCGTTGCATCCAGAGAACCCCGCGGAGAGGAAACCTTAACACGTTGCCCATTCTGGATGCCTTTTAATTGCGCCAGTTCTTCGCTCATCTCAACGAATACCTGAGGCTGCATCTCCAGAAGCCAGGGTTGCCAGCGGGTCATTACGCCTGTCTGCCAATGTTCCACGACCCGGTAAGTTGAAGCCACGTAAGGATAACGCGGGTCACAGGTGGCCCATTCGTCAGCCTTGGTTCCATAAACCGGCGCCGTCGGGTTCATGCGCTGGCTGCTTAGCAGATTTTTTTCGATGGGGCATTCCAGCGGTTCATAATGCTCGGGGAAGGGGCCGTCCACCCGGCCCGGCCCAAAGATCTGCCCGTGACCGTGCTTGCGCATGATGAAAGGATGCCTGGCATCTGCACGCATCGAACCGTCGGGATTTTGCAACGGATACCAGCCACCGTCCGGAACATCCCCCAGCCATTTTTTCGAAACGTACTTTCCGTCTTTGACGTCGCCGGCGAACCTGATTACCGGCTGTTCATTGTCCCAGGGTTGTCCTTTAAGGTCCACCGAAGCCCGATTATAGAGGATGCGGCGATTCACCGGCCAGCACCAGGAAAATTCCGGATACAGTCCGATATTGTTGGCGGCATCCTTCTGGCCGCGGCGGGCTGCCATATTGCCTTTTTCGGTGTAACTGTTGCAATAGAGCCAATTGCCCGACGAAGTCGAACCGTCAGCCTGCAGGAATGCAAAGCTGGGCACCAGGGTTCCTTTTTTATAAGTTTTATCTTTGATGGTGACGTCTTTTTGAAAGTAACCGTTGATTTCTTTGGCAACTTTGTGGGGATCATACTCGCCATTGGTCTGATAATCCCACTTGAGATTGGCAATCGGTTCCGGAAAGGTGCCGCTTTTTTCATATTCAGCTTTGATCCGGTTGCCCAACTCCATAATCATCTGACCGTCGGGCAGACTGTTGCCCAGTGGCATGGGTCCCTGGTAGCGCCACTGCATCCAGCGACCGCTGTTGGTAATACTTCCCTCTTTTTCGACAGAAACCGATGCCGGCAACAAAAAAACCTCGGTTTTGATGGCGGCGGGGTCTACCCCCGGGCCGTGCCAGAACGATCCGGTTTCATTGTCAAAGATGTTGACGTTGACCAACCAGTCCAGCTTGGCCAGAGCTTTACGGTTTTTGCCGGCATTCGCCCCGCTGCAGGCCGGATTCTGACCCCAGGCAAAAAATCCCTTGAAGGTGCCCTTGTACATTTCATCGAACAGCGACAGCCAGGAGTAGTCCTTACCGTCATCCACCTTGGGCAGCCAGTCATAACCAAAGTCGTTAGCGGCTGTGGCCTTGTCGCCAAAAAAGGATTTAAGCATACTGACCGAGTATTTTGGATAATTCTGCCACCAGTTTGCGCTGAGTGGATCGCTGCTCTTGGGTGTGTACTTTTTGTTGTAAGCTGCCAGCGAAACATTGGATGCCCGTGGCGTTTTCAGATAGCCGGGCCAAATGTGCCAAAGGAGGCAGTGGTCGGTGGATCCCTGCACGTTGGACTCTCCGCGCAAAGCATTGACGCCGCCGCCGGCCACCCCCATGTTGCCCAGAAGCAATTGAATCATGGCCATGGTCCGGATATTCTGCACACCGACGGTGTGCTGCGTCCAGCCCATAGCATACATAATCGTACCGGCCTTGCCCGCTGTTCCGGTTGCCGCGTAATTGCGGTAGACTTCAAGCAAATCGGATTCCGGGGTTCCGGTAATTTCAGAGACAACCTTGGTGTTGTAACGCGAAAAATGCTTTTTCAGCAGTTGGAACACGCAGCGTTTGTTCCGCAGGCTGCGGTCCATCTTGGGCACGCCGTTGGCATCCATTTCAAAGGCCCATTTACTCTTGTCATAGCTACGCTTTTTGGAATCGTAGCCGGAAAACAAACCGTCGTTAAAGTCAAAGGATTTGCTGACGATAAACGGCGCATTGGTATAATTGGAAACATAATCCTGATGGTAGAGATCCTTGTCCAGAATATATTTGATCATGCCGCCCAAAAAAGCGATATCCGTGCCGGAACGAATGGGGGCATAAATATCAGCTTTAGCGGAAGTCCGGGTGAAACGGGGATCAACATTAATCAGTTTGGCCCCATTTTGCCTGGCTTCACCCACATACTTAAAAGATATGGGGTGGTTTTCGGCAGCATTGCTGCCCATGATTAAAATGCAATCACTATTTTTGATATCAATCCAGTGATTGGTCATTGCGCCGCGTCCGAACGACTCTGCCAGAGCCGCAACTGTGGCGCTGTGTCAGATACGCGCCTGGTGCTCGATATAGGTAAGCCCCGCTGCGCGCATCAATGCCTGGTAAATCCAGCACTCCTCATTGTCCAGGGCGGCACTGCCGACCGAGGCAATACCGGCGGTTCGATTGACGACCTGCCCTTTGGCATTGGTGGCCTCGAAAGTAGCTTCACGCGTGGCCTTGACCCGTTTGGCAATCTCCGCCAGCGCCCAGTCCCAGGACACTTTTTTCCACTCTTTTGAATACGGCGCCCGGTACATCGGATCGGTGAGCCGCTGATCGTTTTCAACCAGCTGGGCCAACGCCGCGCCTTTGGAGCACAGTGATCCGCGGTTGATCACATGATCCGGATCGCCTTCGATATTGATGACCCGGCCGTCGCCCTTTTTGCTGGTATGAACGATGGCACCGCAGCCCACCGCACAGTAGCAGCAGATCGTTGTAGTTTCCTTGGCATACACGGTCTTGAGCATCTGGGCGTGGGCTTTAACCGGGCGCAGGTCAAATCCCAATCCACTGACGGCAAGACCGGCAGCCGCAGCACCGCTAATCTGAATAAACTGACGTCTGTTTACCCTCATAACGCAACCTCCTTTATTTTATTTGAATCCGTCGAGAAAAAAAACCAAGTTTTAGAAGGGAATGCGCAAAATCATATTATAAAAAATTGATTTAATTTATAAAAATTAGAAATCCCGTATGAGCGTAGAAACATTCATACATTTATTTCGATATTGATTAACACTGAAGGTTTAAGGAGTATGAAATATTAAGATCTTTAAAAAGATCTTTTTTTTTGGCTGGAATGGATAACAGGCGACGTATAGTTTTGTTAAATTATACTGAATTGGTATAATTATTCTTATTCTGAAATACGGAGCATGTCAAGTGTGAATTTATTGAAGGAAGGAAAATGATAATGATGACAGCCATGAAGGATGACTGGGATTCGAAAAAACCATACAGGTACCATAAAAAAGGGGTCAAGTCTTCGTTTGGCTTTTTCTAAAGCTGGCCGGTCCGCCTTTTATATCAGCTGATTGTTCCGGTTGAATCCTGCACACGGCGCCGCAG
>JASFPY010000110.1:0-6920 GCA_050115755.1 Desulfobacteraceae bacterium
GATGCCGCCTTTGGGCAGCGGCAGGCGACACGGGCCCATGCCGCAGTTTTTGCAACAAATGCCCTGGGTGCCGATGTTACAGGGTTTCAGGCTAACGGCCCGATCAAACGCCGTCTCCACGCCCAGCTCCTGGGCGCGCTGAATCATCTGCTGGCTGGCCGGGTCAATCGTGGCCGCCACCGGATCGGCAACTTTTTTGGCCTTTTCGGGTTTAACTGGCTTTTTTTCAATTGTTTCTGACATATAGGGTTCCTCCCACTATTTATTGAATTTGTCCGTCAACGATTTATACACGCATTAGCCGTTGACGGCCGGTTAGCGTTAGCGTTTGTGGATCCAGTCCAGATTTTCGATCATCTTGTCTGTCATTGATTTTTGAACGGCTGCCGGTGTCTTTTTAGCCACATTCTTTTCAGCTGACACGCGCTTGGCGGCCAACTCGGCTCGCTCTTTGGCCCGTTTCTGTCTGATTTCATCGAGCTCGGCTTCAATTTTGGCATTTTCTTCAGCTGCTTTTTGAGCCTCGGCTTCGGCTTTGGCCTTGGCTTCAGCTTCGGCTTTCGCCTTCGCCTCGGCTTCAGCTTTGGCCTTGGCTTCTTCGGCCGCTTTGGCCTGCGCTTCGGCGTCGGCTTTGGCTTTGGCCTCGGCTTCAGCCTTGGCTTTGGCTTCAGCTTCGGCTTTAGCAGCTGCGTCCACTTCGGGTGCAGCTTCGGCTTTGGGCGCTCCGGCTTCTGCGGGTTCAGCAGGAGCCGCTGCCTTCTTCTCCGGCTCGGGTGCTGCCTCTTTTTTGACAGCCGGTGCCGCTTTCTTCTCCGGCTCAGGCGCTGCGGCTTTTTTGGCCGGCGCCGCCTTCTTTTCTTCCTCGATGGTCAGATCCGGCTCCGGGGAATGCGCGAGCAAATCAACATCTTCCGCAGGCAGTTGCTTCTCGATCCCGGCGACATCCGTCGCCGCACCGCCGTCGTAAACCAGATCGATATAGGATTTGACCAGCCGAATGGATTCCGGGTGGCGCATAATCAACACATCGGCGCCCGACATCAGATAGGCAACGGCACCGACGGCTTCCATTAAAATACCGCGTCTTTCCGGATCGCCGAGAGCCGGCAATTCATCAATGGGCTGCTTGGCCTCTTTGCACTTCCAAACCTCGTTTCCAAGATTGTTGATCATGGGCAGTTGCAGTTTGTCGTCCCCCTGTGCCAGGGCTGCCATTCGGATACGTTCCATCACTGAGTATGAATATTCCAGGCCATACCCCAGGCCACCGGTGGTGGGATCGATGATCATTTTATCCAGCGACACACCCAGATTTTCGAGCAAAATATTACACTGTTTGGCCAAGTTAACATCAATGGGCGATGAAGCAATAACCGTATGCCCGAACCCCATGGCCGCCGCGCCAATGCCCTTGTGATTTTTGTCCTCCACCGGGCCCAGAACCAGGTTTTTACCCTGGCATTCCTCGGCAATTTTCTTGAGCACTTCCTCGTCTTTTTCCACACTGGCCGTACCCCAGATAATCAGGGGCACATCAATGGCTGCGAGGACTTTTTTCACGGTGGCGGCGGCCTCATCAGCGCTGGCGTCGTTTCCGTTGGGATCGGTGCTTTTTAACTGGAGAACAATAATGTCCGCCCCGTATTCATCGACGCATTTCTTCGCCCAGGCTGCGGGATCTGAGATTACATCTTTAAAGGGACTCAAAACCGCTTCCGGCCACTCCTCCGGTTCCATATCCCAGATCTCCATGGCAACCACGGGTTTATGGGGCATCTCACCTTCAAAGTTGTAAAATGGATAGCAGCTCTCTCCGCCGACTGTCACGGCCTTGTCTCCCTGGCCTAGCGTAATCGACTTTATTTCGCCGGAATATGTTTCTTTAGCAAATTCAAAGGCCAATGTTACCTCCTTATTCTGTTTCCTTTTCCCTTACGGGATGGAATTGATTTAAATAAAAAAATTATGCTGGCTACAATAGCCAAACTACTACAGGGCAAACGTGCAGGCTGCCCCATTTTCTGTCAGCCCCCCTTTCATTATTTTTTTTCATCGAATCTACAAAGCGGTAAAAGTAGATTTAATCGCTTTTTCGGAGCTGGTCCGGCAAAAAAACAACTGGAAATTCACTTTTTAGATCTAAATCATAAGGTTTGCCGCACCGCATCAAAAAGGTCGCCTGTCAAAGCGCTAAATGCAGAATATTGCTATTTATATGCAGCAGATACCTTTGTCAAGAGCAGAGCATAATTAAATCAAAATTTCTAATTAAATTTGATTCATTTTAGAACTTATCTCAAGGATGTGGATCAGGATTCATGGCAAGGCGCGGGGTGGCGAAAAAGCGGAGCATACACGCAAGTATGTGAACATTTTGAGCCGACCCGCAACACCGCCATGGGCACTTAGACGCATTTTTGAAATAAGTTCTAGTTTTTTTTACGGGCTTTTAGGCGGGCCTTTAATTTGGGGAATTGATTAATGTCGGTATGGGGCAAAAACAGGGCGGCGATATAATTGTCCATGTAAGATGCGGTGTCGGATAATTCAAAATTGGTCATTTTCTTGGTCACCTCGACCACATCCTTGCGAATCCGGTTCGTCAAACTGCTCATACGAGCACCCAGCAGCGATCCGTTGCCGATAAAAGTTACTTTGGCGGGATTGATTTCGGGCAGCAACCCGATAACCATGGCCTTTTCCAAATCCACGTAACTGCCAAAACCACCGGCCAACATAATATGCTCGATATCCTGGATGCTCATGCCAACTTCTGTCAAAAGCGTCATACACCCGCTGTAAATCGCGCCCTTGGCCCGGATGAGGTTTTCAATATCGATTTCTGTCAGGGTCACCGCGCGGTCAAGCTGGCTTTCATCCTTCCAGGCCAGAACATATTCATAGACACCGTCTTTCTGCCGGATGCGGCGCGTTTCCAGATCGCGGTTGAATTTGCCCAGATTATCAATGATGCCCATTTCAAAGAGGGTTGCCACCATGGTGATCAATCCGGATCCGCAAATGCCTTTAGGCCTGACGTTACCGATGGTAATAATCATGGGCTCGTAGGTCAGCGGGTCGATTGAAAAATCTTCAATGGCTCCTTTTTCGGCCCGCATGCCGTATTTGAGACCACCGCCCTCAAAGGCCGGTCCGGCCGAGCAAGCCGCACAGGCAAGCCAGTCCCGGTTGCCGATAACAATTTCGGCATTGGTCCCGACATCCAGATAAAGCGTCAGTTTCTCAGTCCGGTAAATACCGGATCCCATCACGCCCGCTACGATATCCCCGCCAACATAACTGGAAACCGCCGGGTAAACCAGAGCGGAGACATGGTCGCTCACATTCATACCTAAATCCTTGGCCGGGATGGGAGGATACAGAGTCGCAGCCGGCACATACGGTGAACGGCGGATGTACCTCGGGTTGATTTTGAGCATCAGCTGGGTCATGGTCGTGTTTCCGGCCAGCGTGATGGTGGATAAATCATCATGATCGATACCGGATCGTTTGATAATCTTGTCCAATACCGTATTGATCGTATGTATGACGACTTCATGAAGGCGCTGCAGCCCCCCCGGTTTTTCGGCATATACGATCCGGGAAATGACATCTTCTCCATAGCTGATCTGGCCGTTGAAATCAGCGTATTCGGCCAGGACGTCTCCACTGATCAGATCGATGACCTGGCCATAAATGGTTGTGGTCCCGATATCCATAGCAATGGCATAACTGCGCCGGGTGGTATCATCCGGCTGAACATTGATCAGGCGGGTTTTGCCGACATCCCGCACCGGGCGCACGAGCGTCGCGGTGACTTCAAAATCCTTTTGCCGGATGGCATCCGGAATTTTGCGAATTACCGAAAGGGCAACATCTACGCGATGTTCATCATGATTGAGCTTTAAATAGCTGATCAGGCGCGTGATATCCGGCAGGTTGTCCTGGGGTGTCGGCTTGGAGAGTTGCAGAAATATTTTTTCGACCGGCGGGACAAATAACCCCTTTTCTTTTAGCTCATCAAAATTCATCACGCGGATGTGGGCGCTTTTGCGCGGGGTTTTATGCATTCGAAGTGCACTGGCATCCATGGCAGATTCAACCGGAATGCGCACCACCAAATCGCCTCTCACAATGGCCTGGCAGGCCAATCGGTAACCGTTGTCCCGATCTTTCTGGCTCAGTTTTTCGGAAATTCCACCTTCCACCGTTCCCTCTTCGATCATTACACGGCACTTTCCGCAAACGCCTTCACCACCGCACGACGCGTTTATGTGTACGCCGGCTTCCATAGCGGCATGAATAAGCGTTTGGCCGTCGCGCACCTCGATTTCTGTCTCATGGGGTAAAAACACCACCTTGTGATTGGGCATCTCTAATTTCCTTTGGTTTCTGATGTCAGCCAGCTGACGGGTGTTATATCTGTTTAATTGGCTTGATTGGTCTAATTCGTTCAATTGGTTCGGTTCAGACCAACCAATTCAACGAATGAAACGAATAAAACAAATTCAACAACTCTTTGAGCCCAGCCCCCTGAACCCTGAACCTCTGAACCCTTGAACCCTGAACCCTTCCTCACAAAGGTTGATCAAACCGGCATCTTAACTGAAGCAAATCACCGTCAAAAAAGCTATCAATTTTATACGGCAGCGTCTTAAACAGTTTTATCATCCCTCTATTCTGAGCCGACGTATAAGCCATCAATCCGGCGATGCCGTTTTCGCGGGCGGCAACGGCCAGTTTGTTCAACAATATTTTACCCAGGCCCTTTTTCTGATAGGGTTTGCTGATCGAAAACGCAACTTCTGCTTCATTGGTCGCCGGGTCCAGCAAATATTCACCGATCCCCACAATCCGGCCGAAACCAAATTCCCCGACGACCGCAACAACGGTCAGGTCTTTAATATAATCGATTAAGGTAACCCCTTTGACTTCATCGTGCACGAAGCTCGTTTTGTCGTGGAAAAAGCGGGCAACCACGTCATCTTTGCTCAAATTGTAAAAATGCTCCTGAATTCGGCGCTCATCCACCGGTTTGGCCGGCCTGATGGTTACCGCTTCAGCACCAATGTCAATGGTTTCCTCCAGGTGAATCGGATAAACGCCACGGAGGGATTCACTCAAGGTTCGCTCCGGGCTGAGCAGCCCCATTTTCTGGGCTTCGAAAAACAGTTCATCCCTGAAATTTGGATGGGCAATACTGATCATGGCCATGGCACGTTCCTGCAGGCTTTTACCGAATAAATTCACCGCCCCGTACTCGGTGACGACGTAATGAACATCTCCTCTTGGCACCACAACCGCCTCATTATGCAGCCGGGGCACAATGCGGCTTTTTTTGCCCTTCAGCGCTGTGGCCGGCAACATCATAATGGACTTGCCCCCCTTGGATTGAACCGCACCTCGCACAAAATCAAGCATACCGGTCACACCGGTGAAATGATTGTACGGCAATGCATCGGCCGCCACCTGGCCGGTCAAGTCGATGCTCATTGCAACCGTCATCGAAACCATTTTATTGTGACGTGAAATGACAGAGGGATCATTGACATAATCGGAAGGATGAAGTTCGATGGCCGGGTTATCATTTAAAAATTCATACAGCGTTTCGGTGCCGATGGCACCGTAAGCGATCATTTTACCTTCGTTGAAACCCTTTTTCCGGTTGGTAATTACGCCCCTCGAAAACAGGTGCATAATGTCATTGGTCATGTATTGGGTATGGATACCCAGATCATTTTTATCAGCCAGCGCCAGCAGGGTGGCCTGATGGGTGGAACCCGGTCCGATTTCCATGGTGGAACCGTCTTCGATCAGCCGGACAATCAGCCGCCCGATGTCATTGGCAGCCTCCAGTTCCGGTGTTTCACCAATCGTCAGCAACGGTTCGTCGAATTCTACGAATACATCCACGTCGTTAACATGAATAAAACTGCGGCCCAGTACTCTGGGCATTCGAGAATTCACCTGGGCGATTACCAGGTCCGCCGACTGGGCGGCAGCCAGTGTAATATCGACCGATACGCCCAGACTCATCCAGCCGAAATCATCCGGCGGCGACACCTGAATCAGGGCGACGTGAATCGGCAACAACCGGCTTTTGAATAACCGGGGGACGGCCGAAAGGTTGATGGGTGTGATAAACCGTTTATTGCTGGCAATGGACTTTGGTTTGGTCGAACCCAGATAAAAGGATCGAATATTAAGATTTTGATCCCTGGTTTTATTGGCAATGAGCGTCAAAGGCGTGGTTTCCAATGTCAGCAGACGGTTAATTTCAATATCTTTGAAGTAGTTTGAGGCTTCAGAAAGCTCCCGTACCAGGTGCTGGGGTTCTCCGCAGGATGATCCGATAAAAACACGCTGAGCCGGTTTAATCAGGCCCATCGCCTCATGTGCACTGCGCCTGTTTTCGATATATTTATCTGCCCAGTAACTGGATAAAGGCATTATCTTCTCCGTGAAAATTAAATTGGTATTAAATCTGCACCACATAGGGCACAAAGTTCACGAAGCATTTAAAAGGAATTATAAAATTTTTTTCTTCGTGTTCTTTGTGCGTTTCGTGGTTTAATCCAGGGTGCTTGAACCCCAGCCGTCGGATTACAATTTTGCAGATCGGACCCGGATGTCCACGCCATCCATAACCTTAGTGTCAATAAGCTGCCGGGATCTGGCAATTAGCCACCCGATGAATACCAGGGCCGCTGCAACCAGCAGAGCCAGCAAAAAAAAGATCGTTTTGACATCATAGGCCGATTCAATTGCCGCGACCATCTTGACCGCCAGTGCGCCGACACCAAATGTTAGCACGAACTTGGCACCGAATGCGGAATGATGGAATCGTTTGGGGGCAAATCTGGCAATAAGCGTGTTCTCAATCGGCTGCATGCCCAGCAAAAAAAAGAAGAAAATGAGCG
>JASFPY010000111.1:0-6920 GCA_050115755.1 Desulfobacteraceae bacterium
TTCATATATATGGTTAGGAAAATTTAAAACTTTACTCAAGCTTCATTTATTAAATCGTATCCATTAAGTTGGCTGCCATAATAGGGTTTTGATTGTTAATTGTAAATGGATTCAGGAAGATCTTTATCCGCAAGCGAGCTAGATACCCGACATCTGGATTTTAACCATCCCAAATAATCAGCAATAGAAAGGAGGTGTTAAGGAAATTTTTAAAAGTGTCTGTTGGTATTGGCGCAAGGTAAATAAAACCCTGTGGTTTTCAATAAAACGAAAAGGAGGGAGCCTAAAATGAGGAAATACGCATTTAAAACAGCAATTATAATTTTCTGTTTGTTTGTCGGATTTAGCATGGCAAGTGCCGCAGATACATTTAAAATCGGCGGTTTGGTTCCCATCACCGGAACGCAGGCGGTGATGGCTGAAGATTTGGCCACCGGTCTTAAATTGGCAGAGGAAGACGTCAATGCTGCCGGTGGCGTCCTGGGAAAGCCCGTCCAGGTGATTATCGAAGACACGGAAACCCGGCCGGCGCCCGGGATGGATGCCGCGCGAAAATTAATAGATGTGGATAAGGTCGGCGTTATCGTAGGCGGTTTCTCCAGCGGTGTGTCCTTACCCATCGCAAAGTATTGCCAAAGCAAAGGGCTTGTTTTTGTTGCTGGCGCTCCGACTTCTCCGCTTTTCGAAGAAGTCGGCGACTACGTGTTCATGACTGACGTCCTGGATAAATTCAAAGGCAAGGTCATTGCAGAGTTGGCCGTTGGCGATTCGGGCAAAAAGAAATTTGGCTTGATGTTTATGAACAATGCGTTTGGTATGGCCCTCAGGGAAGAAACAATTAAAAATTTGAAAGCCCTGGGTGCTGAAATTACCACGGACGTGGTGTATGAGTTGAATAAGGTCGACTACAAAGCGGAGCTGCAAAGACTGTTTGCCAAAAAACCTGAAGCCATCATCGGCACGTGGTATGCCAAAGAAGGCATGGTAACGGCTAAGCAGGCTTATGAAATGGGCTTTCTGGACGTCAGTAAAGTGCCCTGGTATTGTCCCGAGATGGTGTCAAGTTTTGCAACGGCTGTCAAGGAAATCCCCGATGCCCTTGAAGGCATCAAAGGGCTTACGCCGCTGCCGCCTGGTGATCTCTATACGCAAAAGTTTAAAAAGAAGATGGGGCGTGATCCGATAACCGCCTATGCGGCCATGAACTATGATTGCATAGTTATGGTTGCCATGGCCGCCAATTTTGCCAATTCCACCGAGCCGGCAAAGATTCGAGATGCCCTGTGGAAAATTGCTGATTTTTACAGAGGGCAATCTACCGGCGGGGACAAACGCTTTGTGGGAGGCGGCGTGCAGGGATTTGGAAAATATGAACGCACGATTATCGAAGGTGGAAAAATTGTGCCTTATGCTCAATAACAGCGTTTCTTTGAATCAAGGCAACCCATCTCGATGTGGGTCATAAACCAAGAGAAAAACATATGACCCCACCGGCGTTTTTAGGGTCGATGGGGTCATAATTTATTTCGTCAGCCATAGTTTTTGTTTTGCGGTCAATCGTGCGTTTTGGTGATGATTTACAGCATGTTGGATGAATAGATGGATATTACACAGATTCTGATAAATACGCTGGTAAGGGCGTCCGAGTTGAGCCTCTTGGCGATCGGGCTTACCATGGTTTTTGATATTTTGAAATTCGCCAATTTTGCGCATACCGATTATGCCGTCCTGGGAGCCCTTTTTGCGTATGTGTTTAACCGCATTTTAGGCTTAAATTTGGTTTTGGCAATAATCTTTGCGGCTGTTGTTACCGGATGGGCGGGTATATTGATCGATCAGGTTGTTTTTAAACGCTTGCGCAAGATTGGGGCCCAACCGGTAACGTTGATGATAACCTCCATGGGGACTGCCATTGCCTTAAGAAACCTGATGCGATTGATATGGTCCAGTCACGCCAAGACTTACGCCGTGCCCCTTCGCAAACCCTTAGAAATACTCGGAGCCCGGATTACGTCGCTTCAGATAGGGATCATTGTGGTCGGTTTGCTGTCAATGATCACCTTTCATCTGGTGTTGCATCGGACCACTTTCGGCAAAGCGTTGCGCGCTATATCCGACAACAGTGATTTAGCCAATTCCTGTGCCATTGATTCTGAAAAGATGATCAGACGGCTGTGGTTTTTAGCCAGCGCCTATGGCGTCATTGGAGGATCCATGATCGCCATGGAGCATCTGCTTTATCCCCGATTGGGCTTTGATGTCATCATCCCGGTCTTTTGCGCGACCATCCTGGGGGGAATCGGCAATCCATACGGCGCGATGCTGGGAGCCATAACCCTGGCATTGGCGGAAAACTTATTACTGGCGCTTGATTTGGCGCCGCTAATTAATCTAGGCGGGTTTTTCGATGTGGGGTCTATTCAAATCAGCACCGGTTATAAACCGGCTATCAGTTTTATGATTTTGATCATTGTGTTACTCTTTAAGCCAACCGGAATTTTGAGAAAGAAATAGCATGCCTATCATTAATTTTATCATCTATCTCTTGACCATGATCGGGATTTATAGCCTGCTGGCCATGAGCCTGAATTTTCAGGTGGGCTTCACGGGGTTAATCAATTTTGGCCAGGTTGCCTTTTTTTGCATCGGGGCCTATACGTCATCCCTTTTGGTGGTTAATGCGGGAGTGCCAATCCTAATCGGTTTTTTAGCCGCAATGGCTCTGAGCGGTATTTTGGGGTATGTCATGAGTATCCCGACCAAATCATTGAAGTCTGACTACTGGGCCATCGCTACGCTGGCCAGTGCAGAGATCGTGAGGTTGTTTGCGCTCAATGAAGATTGGTTAACCGCCGGCCCTTTTGGGGTTATGGGTATTCCTCAAATTTTAAAAGATTTCATTTCAAAAGATGCCTATCCGGTATTTTACCTTCTTTTCGTTATTGCTTGCATCATTATCGTTTATATTTTCTTAAGTATGCTAACTAACTCTCCCTTCGGCAGGAACCTTAAGGCCATCAGAGATGAAGAAGAACTGTGTTTGAGCCTGGGTAAAGACACCCAAAAATTGAAATTGCAGGCCATGATCGTTGCCGGAACTGTAGGTGGTCTGGCCGGAGCCCTCTTTGCTTTTTATATCCAATTTATTTCTCCGGAGAACTTCAGGCCTATCGAGACATTTCTGATGTGGGCCATGATCATCGTGGGCGGTAGAGGAAACTTTATGGGTGCGATTGCCGGTGCGGTCGTCATCCAACTGTTTAATGTGTCAACCCGATTTCTCGGTAATTATGTGCCGTTGGGTTCTGATACTATGGCAGCACTCAGAATGACGATCATCGGTGTTTTGATTATCGTGTTTCTCCTGTATCGGCCGGAAGGGTTGATAAAGGAAAAGAAAAAAGTTTTCGACTAAAAAAGATAAAATTAACGGGGTAAATCATTTTATGTTAACGATTAAGAATCTGGTAAAGCGCTTTGGCAGCCTGAGGGCACTGGATGGCGTGTCGCTGGAAGCTGAAGGTGATTCGATCGTGGGATTGATAGGGCCTAACGGTTCGGGAAAGACGACTTTATTCAATGTAGTTTCTGGATTTTATGAAAAGGATGGCGGGGAGATTTTTTTTAAAGGGGAGCGAATAGACGGGCTGCCCCCGAATAAGATCGCCAAAAAGGGCTTGTGCCGTACATTTCAAGTCAGCAAAGCGCCCGAAAAAATGACGGTATTGGAAAATATGCTGCTGGCAGCCGAACAGCAGATCGGTGAGGATCCCTTCAGCGCCCTGTTCATGCGTTCGCGTGTGAAAAAGTCAGAAAACGAAAATTTAGCCAGAGCCATGGAATTGCTGGGTATGTTGCAGCTTTCCCAGTTGAAGAACGATTATGCCGGTGACCTGTCTGGTGGTCAGAAGAAACTTCTTTCTTTGGGCAGGGTATTCATGTTGAAACCCGATATGATTTTGCTGGATGAACCCACCGCCGGTGTCAATCCGACGTTGAGGGTGCAGCTAATGGAGGCCATAAAACGACTGCAAGAAATGGAAAAAACTACATTTTTCATCATCGAGCATAGCATGAAGGTCATCAGCAGTATTTGTGATAAGGTTTATGTATTGAACTTCGGCCAAAAAATAGCCGAAGGAACCGCGGAGGAGATCCAGCAGAACGTGCAGGTGCTGGATGCTTATCTAGGCGGCGCATAGGCCGAATTGAGCTAAAGCTCAATTCGGTGTTATTTGTTAATGGTTATTTGTTATTTATTAAAAAATGAGCGTCCGAAGTACCTGCATTTCTGATAAAAACATCAGATGCGGAGTTGATTTTATCAATTTACAAATAACAATAACGAATAACAAGTAATTGGGAGGTTAGGTTGGTATGCCTTTGTTAGAAGTGCATGATGTTGTTTCCGGTTATGGACGGACAGATGTTTTACACGGCGTTTCGATATCCGTTGAACACGATGAAATCGTAACCATTATTGGACCCAATGGTGCCGGCAAATCCACCCTGTTCAAAACCATCATGGGATACCTGATACCCCGTACCGGAAAGATTTTATTTTCAGAAGAAGATGTGACCCAGTTAAAACCCAATCAAAAAGTGGAAAAAGGCATCGCCTACGTCCCGCAACTTGATAATACGTTTCCCTCTCTCACCATTTTGGAAAATTTGGAAATGGGCGGCTTCTCAAAGGACAGGGAAGCGAAACAGCATGGAATTGAAACGGCATTCGGCACCTTCCCTATCCTTGGCGAACGGAGAAACCAGCGGGCACGTACCCTCAGTGGGGGGCAGAGGCAAATGCTGGCCATGAGCATGGCGCTGATGAGCGAGCCTGCGCTTTTATTGTTAGATGAGCCTTCGGCCGGCCTCTCCCCGAAAGTCGCTGAAGAAGTGTTTAGCCAAATTCAGAGCTTGCATCAAAAGGGAATCGGTATCCTTATCATCGAACAGGATGCTCATAGATCGTTGAACATATCCGGTAGGGGTTATGTTCTGGCCCTGGGACAGAACCATTTTGAAGGATCGGCGGATACGATTCTGAATGATCCCCAAATAAAGGAAGCTTTTTTAGGTGGTTAATTCCGGTTGCAAAACCTCATAAATATCAATTACTCAGATCTTCAAACAAAGCCAACGAACCTCAAAAATCATGTTGGATACGTCTTGAGTTCCTTCGTAATTAAGCCACGGAGATATTTTGAATTTCACAAAAATCATCACTGCAATTGATACCCATACAGAGGGGAATCCGGAGCGGGTGGTTACGGGCGGGATACCATCGATCCCGGGCAAAACCATGCTTGAAAAATCGAAATATGCACGAGATCATATGGATTATCTTCGCACCATGCTGGTGCATGAGCCCCGTGGAAACAACAATATGTATGCCGCACTGCTTGTTCCCCCCACTGTGGATAAAGCAGATATGGGGGTGATTTATTTAGAGCCCGGCGGGTATCCAACCATGTGCGGGCACGGAACCATTGGAATCTGCAGCGTTTTAGTCGAGACGGGCATCATCGAAGCCCGCGAACCTGAAACCGAGATCGTACTGGATACACCTGCCGGACTCGTACGGGCCAAGGTGGCCGTAAAGAATGGAAGGGCCGAATCGGTTACCATTCGCAACGTTCCGTCCTTTCTCTACAAGGCAGATATAGAGCTGGATGTTCCCGATGTAGGGTATGTGAAGCTGGATATTGCTTACGGGGGCAATTTTTACGCCATTTTAGAGGCGGATAGCGTGGGGCTGGAGGTAAAAACCGAGAGTGCGAATGAAATCATCGCAATGGGGGCCAAGATATGGCGGACCGTTAACGAACAGGTTGATATTCATCATCCGCTTGAGCCCCAGATAGATTGTATCAACTATGTTGAGTTTTGCGCTCCGGCCACCCACCCGAAGGCAACCCTGAAGAATGCCGTGGCGGTACCGCCGGCAGGCATGGACCGGTCGCCCTGTGGAACAGGGACCTCTGCGAAGATGGCGACACTTTATACAAAAGGGCAACTTCAACTGAATGAGGAATTTGTTCACGAAAGCATCATTGGAACGCTGTTTTACTGCCAGCTCATAGAGGAAACGAGGATAGGGGAATATCAGGCTGTGGTTCCAACCATTCGTGGCAGCGCCTATATCACGGGGATTCATCAATTTGTAGTTGACGAGAGAGACCCGTTTCCAGGTGGCTTTCAACTTGGTAAAATAGAGAAACTTTATGGTTTTGATTATCGGGCCTAAAGTCCCGGAGGTTCAGGGTTCCGGGTTCAATGGTTTAAGGGTGCGTGGTGCGTGTTTCGAGTCGCGGGGTACATGTTTCGTGTTGAAGGTCAAAGTTTGAGGATGAGGTTATTGAATATCCAAGCTAAGAGATTGAAAGGAGGAGATTGCTTTGAAAGAATTAAAAGGAATATGCGCCGCCCTGTGCACGCCATTTACAGATGATGGCGAAACAGTTGATGAAACCGCACTAAAAAACCACATCGATTCCATGTTGGAAGCCGGAATTCACATTATTCTGGTTTGCGGCGGAACCGGTGAATTTGCCTATTTACGGCCTGAGGAACGAAAAAAAATTGCCGAGATTGCTGCAAAACATATTGATGGCAGAGCCGGCTTTATGGTTCAAACATCGGCGATTAATACGGCCGACGCGATCGCGTACGCCCGGCATGCCGAAGGCGTCGGTGCGGATTGTTTGCTGATTTTGCCTCCTTATTTTGAAGGGCCGGATAACGAGGGCGTCTATTATCACTATGCGAAGATCGCTGAGGCCATTAAGATTCCAATCATGGTTTACAATATTCCAGTCCATTCGGGCATTGATGTTACCCCGGTTTTATTTAAACGTCTTATGGAGATCGATAACCTCCAATACATCAAAGACAGTACCTCGGATCTTATTCGAGTCCAG
>JASFPY010000112.1:0-6883 GCA_050115755.1 Desulfobacteraceae bacterium
CCCTGTTTTTGCTGGTTTTTTTCATCAAAGACAGGTCTGCCGGCCATAACGGACACAGGTCGAGCTGTACCCATTGTGGATGCCAGTGCAGTCAAGAACAGCACGAACATTTTCTCGGACACCCAAAATCTATAGAGAAGAACGGCCGGTCATAAACTGACTGAAAAGCCGATTTTGAAAAACCCGATGAAAACCATTCGAGTCAAAAAAGGCTACCATCCAAAGGTTGTCGGATTGCCGTCCGCCGCAATCCAAAAGGCCGAGCCGCCCATGCATCTGGCGTTGGTCCCCGAACACATCCCTTTTGTGAAGCTTCGCCTTAAGATCAAAAAAGGTGATCGCGTCGCCCTGGGCTCTCCTCTGGCTGAAGACAAGCGCAACACGGCCATTCAATTTCTATCTCCCGGCGGCGGGCGCGTGGGCGACATTCGCTTCGGCGAGCGTCGGGTGATTCAAGAGATCGTCATCCAGCTGGATGAAACCGAAAAAACGGTCGAATTTCAACAATACAGCGAAAACGATATCGACAAAATGAGTCGGGACCAACTGGTCCAGGCACTGATCGACGGTGGCCTCTGGCCGTTGATCAGGGAGTTGCCTTTCAGAGACTACCCGCGCCCGGATTTTGTTCCGCCGGTGGTTTTTGTCAGCCTCGGCAGCCTTGAACCTTTTCATCCGGCACCTCAGGTCTATCTTTCCGGCAACGAGGCACTTTTTCATTTCGGGATGAGCGTTTTGAACAAATTGGCCGACGGCCGCATATACGTCTGCAGACACCAGGCCGATACGGAAATGCCCGCATCGATCAATGATTTGATCAATCTGACTTACACCGGTATATATCCGGCTCACGATCCCGGTGTGCTGTTATACCACATCAAGTCCTCACCGGAGGAAAACCGTGCCTGGTTCATAAACGGCCAGGACCTTATTTTGATTGCCCGACTGCTGCGCACCGGCGTCTATCCCACCGAGCGCATCGTTTCCCTGGGCGGATGCGGTGCGCGTCAACCCAAGCATTTCATCACCCGAACAGGAGCGCCGCTGTCTGCCATCGCCGAAGAGCCGACCGCTAAAGAAAACTGGCGATATATCCAAGGCGGCATACTGACCGGTTACGGTGCTTTGCCTCAGTCACATCTCGGATTTTCAGAGTCAGCTCTAAATTTGCTGCCCGAGGGCGACCGCAGAGGCGAGTTGCTGGGTCTATTCAAGCCGGGATATCGCAAACCCACATTTTCCAGGGCATTTCTTTCGGCGATAAACCGTGAGCAACTCGAAGTGGATTGTAACATAAACGGCGGCGAACGGGCTTGCATCGCCTGTGGCTACTGCACCCTGATTTGTCCGGTCAACATCCTTCCCCAGTTTACATACAAAGCCATCTTAGCCGGAGAGGTCGAAGAAGCCCTTGAACACGGCTTGCTGGATTGCGTCGAATGCGGATTGTGCTCTTATGTTTGTCCATCTAAAATCGAGCTCTTTGAGACATTGAAAAACGCAAAAGCTGAGGTTTACAAAGAAAAAGAACAGGCACACCGATGAATCGCATTGAAAGGCTGTTTGAATCCGTACGCAAGCATTTCGAAAAAGGCGGCAAGCTCCAAAAATTGTGGCCTTTTTACGAGTCGATCGAATCGGTCTTCTTCGCACCGGCCCGGGTGAGCCATGTCGCACCCAACATCAGGGACAACCTGGATGTCAAAAGGTACATGATGCTGGTCATTGTTGCCTTGTTACCTCACTATGCCTTCGGCGTTTACAATGTCGGATATCAATCCCATCTGGCTTCCGGTCTTGGGACTGATTTCTGGCCGGTGATCTGGACCGGTTTGAAAGCCGTGGTACCGATCGTCGTGGTGGTCTATGCTGTCGGTTTTGCCTGGGAAACGATGTTCGCAGCAATACGCAAACACGAAATGAGCGAAGGCGTGCTGGTGACCTGTGCCTTGCTGCCGCTGACCTTGCCGCCGACCATTCCCCTTTGGCAGGCGGCCCTCGGCATATCTTTCGGCGTCGTGATCGGAAAAGAAGTATTCGGCGGAACCGGCAGGAATTTTCTAAATCCGGCCCTGACCGGCAGGGCTTTCCTCTATTTTGCCTATCCGGCGCAGAATTCCGGTGATGCAATCTGGACGGTTCTAAGCGCCGGCAGAACCGCTGCGGTGGATGCCTTTAGCGGTGCAACACCGCTATCGATTGCCGCGGTTGCCGAGCCCTTCAGCAACATTCAATCCGCTTTTAGCGATGCCGGTTACAGCAGTGTAAAGCTGTTTTTCGGTCTCTATCCCGGCAGCATTGGCGGTACGGCAACCTTTCTCAGTGTTGCCGGTGCTGCATTTCTGATTATTTTAGGAATAGCCAACTACCGAATCATATTCGGTTGCATTCTCGGTCTGCTTTGCACCGGTCTGCTGCTGAACCTGATTGCGGCGGAGGGGTCTTCGCCCTATCTCAGTCTGAATCCGCTGCAACACCTGATCATTGGCGGCAGTATGTTTGCATTCGCTTATATGGCGACCGATCCGGTTTCAGCCGCCCACATGCAAGCAGCCAGGTGGGTATTTGGCTTCGGAATCGGTGCCTTGACAGTGTTGATGCGGGTATACAATCCCGCTTTTCCAGAAGGGGTGGGTCTGGCTGTTTTGTTTATGAACCTGTTTGCGCCGCTATTGGATCACATTGAAATTAAACTCAGACTCAAAAAACGGATCCCCAATGTCTAACCGCATGAAATCGATTTTATTTGCAGCGACCTTGTGCTTCGTCTGCAGCGTTATCCTCACGACGGCCTCCACCGGTCTAAAACGATTTCAGGAAAAAAACATTCAAATCGACAAGCATCGCAACATCCTCATATCAGTGGGTCTGCTGGAAAAAAGCCGGCGATATGCGGCCGACAAAATCGAGTCTCTGTATAATGAATCCATCAAAGCGCTATGGGTCGATCCGTCCGGCCAGCTGATCGACGAATCGCAGCGGGACGAAAGTGATTTCCCGCTTTACGTCTACCTGAAAGAGGGGGAGATTCAGGCATACATCGTACCATTCAACTCTCGGGGACTGTGGGGGAAAATTTATGGGTATCTGGCGATCGAAAACGATGGCAGTACCATTTCCGGTTTTACCGTTTACAAGCATTCAGAAACTCCCGGACTCGGCGGTGAAATCGAAAAAGCCTGGTTTCAAAAAAACTGGGTCGGAAAAAAGATCGTCGATCGCAGTGGTGCCTTTGTGTCGATCTCTATTGCCAAAGGTGAGGTGCAGGATACAATCCGGCCCGAAAAACGATTTCATTATGTCGACGGCATCAGCGGTGCCACGCTGACGGGCAAATACCTGACGGCCGGTCTCAAAGAGGTTCTCGAAAATTACGAACCGGTGTCGATCAAGTTCAGAAAAAATCTGATCACCGAGCCGCCGGGATAGGCCCGAATTATCCAATCGAGTGATTAGAAGTGGTTTCAAAATCTCAGATCAGCCATTGGGTCCTAGATGGGGTTTTGAAATCACTTCTGGTTGAATCAACGGAGCCAATCATGAGCGAAACGATCATCACCAAACCCTGGGGAGCAATTCGCAAAACCCGCTCCTTTAAAGACATCATGCGCGCGTTGTGGGATGCCAACCCGATCTCCAAACAGATTTTAGGAATCTGCTCCGCTTTGGCGGTTACCGTGCAGCTAAAGACCGCCATTGTCATGAGCATCTCCTTGACCCTGGTGGTGGCGCTTTCAAGTCTGGCCATATCAAGTATGCGCCGCGTCATACCCCGCAACATTCGCATCATCGTCGAGGTCAGCGTTATCGCTACATTGGTGATCATGGCCGATGAACTACTCAAAGCATTTATGTACGAGGTCAGCAAGCAACTGTCCGTTTTCGTCGGCTTGATCATCACCAACTGCATTGTTTTGGGCCGAGCCGAAGGTTTTGCACTGTCCAACCCGCCGTTTCGTTCATTTATGGACGGTATTGCCAACGGCATCGGATACAGTTCGATCTTGATCGGCGTTGCTTTTTTCAGGGAATTGCTAGGATCCGGAAAGCTGCTCGGCTATTCGGTCGTGCCCGGCGTCTTTTACGATTTTGGATATGTCAACAATGGATTGATGTTGCTGGCTCCCGGCGCATTTATCATCATCGGGCTATTCGTATGGCTGGAACACACTTTACTGAAGCGGAAATAAATCCGCAAGTCGGCTAACGGGATAAACGATCTATGGAAGACCTGATCAGCATTGCACTTAATTCGATCTTTGTCGGTAATATTCTACTGGCCTATTTTCTGGGGATGTGCTCATTTCTGGCCATATCCAAGAACATGAGGACAGCCACCGGGCTTGGAATCGCGGTGGTCTTTGTTCTGACCATCACTACGCCGGTGAACTGGCTGATTTACAGCTTTCTGCTGGCTCCCGGGGCTTTGGCATGGGCCGGACTGCCGGATGTTAATTTGAGCTTCTTGAAGCTGGTGCTGTTCATCGCAACGATCGCTGCCATCGTTCAGGCTCTGGAAATGGTCATCGACCGGTTTTCGCCGGCACTATATGCGGCCTTGGGCGTTTTTCTGCCGTTGATCACCGTAAACTGCGCCATTCTGGGTGTATCTTTGTTCATGGTTGAACGATCCTACACATTCAGCGAGACGGTAGTCTACGGCATGGGCTCGGGTGCCGGATGGGCGCTGGCCATTATATCCATGGCGGCCATTCAGAAAAAACTGCGTTACGCCGATGTACCCGAAGGCCTCCGGGGATTTGCCATAAACATGATCACTACCGGTTTGATCGCCATCGGGTTTATGCTGTTCGCCGGAATATCGTTGTAGCCGTTTGGAAGGAGTTATCCTTGCTGGATACCTATCTCATTGCGATGGCTGTATTTTTCGGAGTCGTGATTTTGTTGGTTGCTGCGCTCTTGTTGGTCGAATCCAAAGTTGTGTTAAAGGGCGACCGCACGGTTGTAATCAACGAAGATCCGGATAAAAGCATCCAGGCGCCGACCGGAACGACATTGCTGGCGGCGTTGGCAATAAATGATATTCTATTACCCTCGGCCTGCGGTGGAAAAGGCAGCTGCGGGGTGTGCAAATGCAAAGTCACCGAAGGCGGCCGGGATATCCTTCCCACCGAGCTGGCGCACTTGAGCCGCCAAGAAAAACTCGACGACATCCGCCTGGCCTGCCAGTTGAAGGTCAAGGAGGATATGAAAATTCGTGTTCCGAACGAGATCTTCAACATAAAAAAGTACAACGCGACGGTCGTGTCCAATGAAAACGTCGCCTCTTTTATTAAAGAGCTGCGGCTTAAGCTCGATCCGGGAGAGAAAATGGATTTTGAGACAGGTTCTTATGTCCAGATCGACATTCCCGAATACGAGCGCACCTACCGCGATATTTACGTGGGAGAAACGTACAAAAAAGTATGGGACCGCTTTGATTTCTGGGGTCTGAAAGCGCGCAGCGAGGAGCCCGTTTACCGGGCGTATTCAATGGCCAACACCCCGGCTGAGGAGGAACTCAGGTTTACGATTCGGGTCGCCACGCCGCCGCCGGGTGCCAAGGACATACCGCCCGGCGTGGCATCATCGTATCTTTTCACTCTCAAAACGGGCGATCGCCTGAGCCTAAGCGGTCCTTACGGAGATTTCTTCATCAAAAATACCCAGCGCGAAATGTGTTTCATCGGCGGCGGTGCCGGCATGGCGCCTTTACGGGCGCATATTTTTCACAACCTTCTGACCCAAAAAACCGAGCGCAAGATAACCTTCTGGTACGGCGCCCGTTCTAAAAGCGAAATGTTTTACGACGAAGAGTTTAAAGAGCTGGAGAAAAACTTTGATAATTTTTCATACCACGTCGCCCTCTCCGATCCACAGCCCGAGGATGACTGGGACGGTCTGGTCGGCTTCATCCATCAGGTGGCATGCGATGAGTACCTCAAAGCGCATCCGGACCCCACCGAGATAGAATATTACCTCTGCGGGCCGCCCATGATGCTCGAGGCGGTCCAGAAAATGCTCGATAGCTTGGGCGTGGAACCGGAAATGATTGCTTTCGATGATTTCGGAGGATAATTAAACGTCGCGTCCGCAGCCCCCTGCAATTGGCCGTAAGGTATATGACCGTTGCGGCACATCGAAAATTTTTCTGGCGCGATGCGCCGCTCGGATAATACGCTGCGTGAGGGTGTATAGGGATCAGGCGTCAGTGTCAGGAGGCACCGGCATGGGAATCTTGAGAAAATCGATGCCCTCTTCTTTTAGTGTTTTTTCTTCTTCTTTGGTGCTGACGCCACGGATATTTCGCGGTTCTTCGACCCCGTAGTGTATTTTCAGCGCTTCTTTGGCAAAATCACAACCGACATCATCAAAATTTTTGTGAACAAAATCAACTATTTCTTTGCCAACCCGCTTTAGATTTTCCTCCTCCGGGGATACGTTTTTAGGGATCGGTGAGGATTTGATTGCAAAGGTGGACGGAATTCTGGACACTTGTGTCGTATTGCAGACCGGACAGGCGATCAATTTCTTTTTTTTTTGGTCCTTATAGGCCTCATTGTCTTCAAACCAGCCTTCGAATGCATGGCCATTAACACACTGTATGTCATATGCTATCATAAAAAGACACCGCCGTTATTTAAAAATGATCAATAATATTTGATTTGAATCTGAAATCTAACTAAATCATAATACATCTGTCAATATTTTTAAAGTCGTGTAATCAGAATTTACTAATTTAACAGAATGTTGTAGAATAAATCATAAACTGTGATATATCTGATTAATGACCGGCTTAACCCCATTAATCCCGCAAACGCATACCTCTGGGGCTTAATTATAAAAATCGGATGGAAGGGGCCTTTAAAATGAATTTTTTGTT
>JASFPY010000113.1:0-6857 GCA_050115755.1 Desulfobacteraceae bacterium
CGCGGAAATACGGTGACTCCGCCGGCTGCCACCTGACGCATTAAAGCGCTGTAGGCACCCAGTAACAGCTGCTGGCCGGTTTGGCCGCGGGCATAAAACGTCCGGCAAACCTGGGCACCACCAAAAGAGCGGTTGGCCAGTAAGCCTCCGTAATCCCTGGCAAACGGAATACCCTGAGCGACGCAGTGATCGATTATTTGGTTGCTTATCTGCGCCAGGCGATACACATTGCCTTCGCGGGCCCGAAAATCGCCTCCCTTGACCGTATCGTAAAAAAGACGCCAGACGCTGTCACCCTCATTGGTATAATTTTTGGCGGCATTGATCCCTCCCTGTGCGGCAATACTGTGGGCCCGCCTGGGAGAATCCTGAATACAGAATGTTTTGACGCGGTATCCGAGCTCAGCCAGGCTGGCTGAAGCCGATGCGCCCGCCAGACCGGTGCCGACCACGATGATTTCAAATTTTCGTTTGTTAGCCGGGTTGACGAGTTTTAATTCAAAACGGTGCCGGTCCCATTTATCGGTCAGCGGTCCCGCAGGTATTTTGGCGTCGAGCTGCATCGTGTTTCCTTTTTAAGTAGTCGTTAAATCTTTATTCCGATCGACATAAACGTTTGTCGATATTTAAATATTACCACGAAGTTCACGAAGACCCCGAAGTACAGAAATTAAATGATTCTTCATTAATCTTCGTGCAGCTTCGAACGCTTCGTGGTGGATAAGCCGCCATGAGCGGTTCGAAAAATAACACCTTACCCAATAGCCCATATATAGATCGGCAGCAGGCCGAATCCAAAACCTAAAATCAGACTGGCAATAAGGCTGAGAGCCATTATTGCCGGCATATACTTAGGGTGGTTGGCGCCGATGGTTTGAAACGCACTCCAGAACCCGTGTCGGATATGCAACGCCACGACCACCATAACCAAGGCATAAACGACCATATAAATGGGATTGGAAAAAGCCGAAGAGACAATTTCAAAGATTGTCCGCTGGGTTTTGTCCACAAAGCTGAAGTTGATCAGGTGAAAAATAACAAATGCCAGAATAATCAAGCCGGTGTAAGGCATCGTTACCGAGCTAGTAGTGCGTCCGCCGGCGCGCCTGTAGTTTTCATAGGGCACGGATCTTGCTTTTAAATTCTGTATAAAAAGAATCAGGCCGGTGGCCACATGAATAAGGGCAAGTGCCAGCAGCCCGAACTCGAAAACCGTCAGGATCGGTCCCAGCGAGTGTAGTTTTTCAGCATAACTGTTGAATGCTGCGCCGCCCATGTAAAGTGTAAGGTTCCCGGTCAGGTGGGCACACAAAAAACCGATGAAGCACAGCCCGGTAATGGCCATCAGCAACTTTTTACCGATAGATGCGCCAAAGGTGCGGATCAGCCAGCTCATGTTTACCTCCAATGTATACATTAAGAAACATAAGTGTATACTTTTACACACAAAAATAAGAAACTAAAAAAGATATTTTTCTAATAATTTCTTCAACCGGTGTCAACATATTTATTGAGCCACCAATCGTCTCGGTGGGTTTCCATAACACTGCGGGCGATTTTTTTTGCACTTTTTGTTTTTATCCGCTTTAATACATGCGGCAGCCACGTGTCAGGGGGGGCATAACCGATATCGGAAAGATGTTTTAAGTCGAGGATAAGTGCCAGTTGGTCGGCATCGTGGGCCAGCTGCGCTTCAATCGACTCGTTTTCATTGAACTCTTTAATGAGTTCGGTAATGGATGATCCAAACGGCAGGCCTCGGGCGGTGTCCTCAAGGGCTTTGGCCTCGTTGGCCGTAACATATGTCTTATGAACTGTGTTAAGATCACCGGTTCTGGCTTCTGCAAGATCGTGCAGCAGGCACATACTGATCAATCTTAGGGCATTGATCTCGGGATCCAACTGGGCCATAACGTAGGCAATAAATGTGGTGCTGAACGTATGTTCTGCTACGGATTCCTTGCCCGCACCAAGAAAATGGAATCCCGACCGCGGAATATCTTTCAGCATTCTGGCTTCAAATAGCAAATTGGCGATATTCTTCATAATAGCTCCTTAGCAGCAATATGGTTCCGGGTTCCGGGTTCCGGGTTCAATGGTTTAGGGTTTCCGACTGTTTTTCGATGCCTTTTAACAACAGAATTTTTTTGCTTTTATACAACCTTTGAACCTTTGAACTTTGAACCTTGAACCCGTCACTGACACCATATTGAGGGAATTGAGTAAACGCAACCCAAAATTGGAACCCTTAAATCGCAAACCAAATATGTTGACACCTTATTTATTTCCATTATACTTTAAAACATTTAAGCTGGATAATGATTGTATTTTTGCCGCCACAATGAGGCTTTTTGTGGAACGCCTCCGTTAATAATCCGAGTCAAAATTCTGAATTGGAGATATTTTTATGGGCATTTTGCAACTTGATATCGTTCATATGATCAGTAATGCGGGACCCATGGTCCAATTTGTAATGCTGTTGCTGCTGTTTTTTTCAGTCATGTCATGGGCCATCATTCTGATAAAATACCGCTATATCCGGAAAGCCTTTAAAGAGTCAGCTGAGTTTACCGACTTTTTCTGGAAAAGCCGGGATCTGTCCAATGCTTTCGCCAAAGCAAAGCAGCTTCACGGCAGTCCACTGGCTCGCATTTTCAGAATCGGCTATGTCGAACTAAAAAAAACGAGCCAATCTGCGGCTCAGCCAGGTTCGCCGAATGCGTCAGCCAATACAGCGGGTGGCGTTCAAAGTATGCCTATGGATACCCGTTTTACCGGAACCGATAATGTCCAACGGGCGCTGCGACGGGCCACCGCAACCGAGATGACCCGGATGACCCAAATGGTGCCTTTTTTGGCAACTACCGGCAATGCCGCACCGTTTATCGGTCTGTTTGGCACCGTCTGGGGAATCATGGGTTCTTTTCACAGCATCGGCCAGAAAGGCTCTGCCAACCTGGCGGTTGTCGCGCCGGGTATTTCAGAGGCGCTGGTGGCAACCGCTGCTGGTCTGGCAGCGGCGATTCCGGCAGTTATCGCTTTTAATTTTTTTATGAGCAAAATCCGCGTGGTCGAATCTGAACTTCACAGTTTTTCGGCGGATTTTTTAAATATCATCGAGCGCGATATTCTGCGAATTGAGAGGAGAAGGTCATGACCGCCGGAGGAAATAACGGCCAATTGATGTCCGATATCAACGTCACGCCACTTGTTGATGTGATGCTGGTTCTTTTGATCATTTTTATGGTAACGGCGCCGATGATGATGCAAGGTGTGGACGTGTCGCTGCCGGAAGCCACTGCTGAACCGCTTGAATCTGAAAAGGAACATCTGATTATCACCGTCGATACGGAAAATAAAGTTTTTATCAACGATTTTCAGGTTAGCGTCGACGGTCTTGGAGAAAAACTAAAGAAAATTCTGGAAGGTCGCTCGGATCGGGAAGTGTTTTTAAAGGCCGACAAAGACATCTCCTATGGAACGGTGGTCCAGGTCATGGCGGAAGTCAAGGGAGCCGGTGTGGAAAAATTGGGTATGGTCACCGAGCCTGCCGTTTTTGACGAAGAGAGCCGAAAGGCAAAATCAAAAAAATAATGAAAGATACCAAATATGCTTACGTCAAACAATACCGGGGAATGGGTCGAGATTCCCCGTCAATGGTTTTTCCGTTTGGCGTTTCGTTTCTTTTTCATCTGATCGTTATCGGCGCACTGGTATTTATGCCGCAGTTCGGTTCAAAGTCGCGGTTTGGATCCGGGGTGGTAAATGTCAGCTTAGTGTCTTTGCCTTCTAGCGGGAGCGATTCAGCAGGACCGGTTGCTTCGGTTGTAAAGCCGAAACCCGCTGAAAAGAAACCCGTGAAAAAGCCAGCGGTTAAGGTTCCGGAGCCGAAAGCGGTTCCGGTTGTAAAAAAGCCCCCTGAGGCTGTGTCGCTGGCGCCCAAAAAGATAAAACCAAAAAAATCATTGAAGAAAAAAACCTTTGATCGCTCAAAAATAATCGATTCGGCGATTGATCGCATAGAAAAGAAAGTTGAAAAAACCGAAACCGATTCGGTCGCCAGCGCTATTGAGGAGTTGAAACGCAGGGTCGCAGCCAACGAATCCCAAGCCCAAGCAGGTAGGGTAGCGGGAGGATCCGGCAAAGCAGGTGCGGGCGTCGCCGGTCCGGCCGGTGGTTCGGGAACCGGAGGTGCCCGGGTACAGGAGTCCATTTTAATTTATCAGGCTGAAATTCAGTACCAGATTCAAAAGAATTGGGCCTTCTCACAGCAACTTGCCGGCGATAATACCGAGCTGGAGGCGGTACTGGCCATTAAAGTCTTGCGTAACGGTGAAATAGAGGATATCTGGTTTGACAAAAAATCTGGTAACGCGTATTTAGATGATTCCGCCTATAAGGCCCTTGTCAAATCAAATCCGTTGCCCCCGCTTCCAAACGATTATATGCGCCCTTTTTATAAGGTTGGCCTGCGATTTGGCCCCAAAGGCCTGAAAAACGAATAGATGCAGTTGCGCCCATAAGTGTTTTCAAAACCTTAAATCAGGTCTCTTGCTTGAACACGGAATTTTGAAGCCACTTTTAAAAAAAGAAATTTCCCGGGGGCGAAACCCCGGTTAGGATATCTGATATTTTTGTGAAGACGCCAGCCGAATTCTGAACAAGGATTATCTATGAGACAAGGAATAAGACTTTACATCTTTATTATTGGCGTTATTTTATTAGCATTCGGGCCGGCAACGGTTCGGGCCCAATATGACGTGATTGATATTACCAAACCGTTTTTGCGGAAAATTCCGATAGCTGTCCCCTTGTTTAAAAACGCGGGCGGCTCTGCTGAAGAAAAGCGGTCTTCGGAAATTGCGTCTGATTTTCTTTCCGATACGCTCGACTTTACGGGCTATTTTAAGATACTTGATCGCGGTGCATTTCTTTTTGATCCTCAAAGAAATGGCGTAACCCTGGCAGAAATAAATTTTCAAAACTGGACGGTTGTTGGTTCGGAGCTTCTGATAACCGGATATTACAAGCTCAATAACGACACGATTTCTGTTGAACTGCGACTATTTGACACATTCAAAGCCCGTCGGGTACTCGGCAAAAGGTATTCGGGGAAACTTTCCAATCAAAGAGATATCATTCTTCGGTTCTGCAGTGACGTCATTCATTATCTGACAGGAAACAGAGGGGTTTTTGGCAGCAACATCGCCTTTGTTTCCAATGGGACCGGCAATAAGGAGATCTATACGTGTGCATTTGATGGATATAACGCCCGGCGTCTGACCGTCAATAATGCCATCACCCTTTTTCCGGCCTGGTCAACTGACAGCAAGTGGATGGCGTTTACTTCCTATAAAGCCGGCAACCCTGACCTGTACATCCGAAATTTAGTTAATGGTGAGGAATCAAGAATTTCGAAACAGGGAATTAATATCGCACCTGCCTGGGCGCCGAGAAAATTTGAACTGGCAGCAACACTCTCATTTTCGGGTGATCAAGAAATTTATCTGTTGACTGGGTCAGGGAAAATTATTAAAAGATTAACCAAAAGTCGCGGAATAGATGTAGCACCCACTTGGTCACCAGACGGTAAAAAGATTGCCTTTGTTTCCAACCGCGCTGGCAGTGCCCAGATTTATATCAAAGATTTAGATTCCGGTAAGGTCAGAAGACTGACCTACGAAGGGAGAAAGAATACTCAGCCTAGCTGGTCTCCCCGGGGAGATAAAATCGCTTATACATCCGAAATGAGCGGGGGGCACAATATTTTTGTAATCGGGCTGGACGGCAGGGAACCGGTGCAACTGACCTATGATTCCGGGGACAATGAATCACCTTCCTGGTCCCCGGACGGCAGTTTAATTGTCTTTAGCTCAAGCCGTGAAGGAGTGGATAGAATCTATGTTATGACTGCTTATGGAACCGACCAGCGGCGTTTATTGGTTCTGGCGGGCAAGCAGAATAACCCCAAATGGTCAATGAACCATCTCAATAATTAAGTGATGTTCGAATGTGAAAGGAGGAGAAAAATGCAAAAGAAGATTTGGTTGGTAATAGCGCTGTTACTGGTGATTCCCGGGCTGCTGCTCACAGTTGGCTGCCAAAAGAAGACGGTCACGCAGGCAAAAGCGCCTGCCCCTGCGCCAGCGGCGGAGGCGGAACCCGCGGCGAAAAAACCGGCTCCGGCACCGGTGAAGGCGGCTGATACAAGCGGCATGATCATGCAGGAAGATATATTTTTTGATTTTGACAAATCGACGCTGACACCGGCTGCTCAGGACAACCTGATGCGAAAAGCGGCATGGCTGCGAGACAATCCCGATGTCACCGTAACAATTGAAGGTCATTGTGATGAACGGGGTACGAATGAATACAACCTCGCTCTGGGTGACAGGCGTGCAGACAGTGCCAAAGCATTTCTGGTGGATCTCGGCATCGCTTCGTCGCGTTTGACAACCATAAGCTACGGTGAAGAACGGCCGCTTTGTATGCAGCAAAACGAGGAATGCTGGGCCAAAAACCGGCGGGGCCACTTTGTCATAAACTAGCATAATTGGTCTCCAACAGTATACGTTTATCTGCAACAAGGCAGATAGAAGACGGTGATGTTACCAACATCTGAGGCATTGATGGCAAGCAGTAAGTGCAGCGTCGGAGTTGCGCTTGCTGCTTGTCGTGTCAACACCCGCCCGATCGGCGGGTGTTTTTACAGATGAACCCTAAAGTCAGAACGGCAACAATGAATATGAAAAGATGGCTAATAAACTTTATATTGGTTGGCCTGCTGGTCATCTGGGGATGCGCCACTCAATCTGATGTAAATACGATTGACAACCGCCTCACCGAGATGGAAATGC
>JASFPY010000114.1:0-6847 GCA_050115755.1 Desulfobacteraceae bacterium
ATTAGCCGTTTGGCCACTTCAACGGCCTCAACCGCGTCTTCTCCGTAGCCATCGGCACCGATCTCCAACGCCCACTGCTCGATCACAGGTGCCCCGCCAAGCATAAGCATATATTTTTCACGCAGATCCAGTTCGCTCAGCATTGCAGCTATGTCCGGCATATAGGACATGGTGGTTGTCAGAATGGCCGACGCGGCAATGATATCGGCGCCCACCTCTTCGGCTTTTTCGATAAACTGATGAACGGGTGTGTCATTACCCAGATCGTGGACGGTAAAGCCTGAAGCCTCGAGCATGATTTTGACAATGTTTTTGCCGAGATCGTGGATATCGCCCTGCATGACGCCCAGAACGATGATACCCTGCGAATCACCTTCATGGCTTTTTAGCAACCGGGGTTTGAGTATTTCTGTGGCTGCATTCATGGCGTCAGCCGCCATCATGACTTCAGGAAGGCAGTATTCCAGAGTGGAAAATTTGTCACCAACGATCTGCATCCCGCGACTGAAGCCCTCCTGAATCACTTTGAAGGGGTCCAATCCCTCGTCAATAGCTTGCTGCGCAAGGGCCACACAACGTGATTCATCATACTGGACCGTAGCATCCACGATCGCTTCAATTAAATTCGCCTGCGCCTTCGCATTCATAATTGTTTTTTTCTCCTTTTTTTAATTCGCGACGATATGCAAAAGCTATTTATTGTCAATCCAAGCCGGAGTCAAGCCTTATCCTTAGGCAGAAGATAAAACGCTTGCCGGCTAGTGGGTCCCGATAAAAAACGGGCGAAAGCGGCCGGAGTCCCAGGTAAGGGCTCGGTCGATCTGTTCGATAAGCCTGTTTTTGTCTTCGGGCAGGATTCCGGACAGATCCAGGTAGTTGGTATAGTGATCGCTGGTTAAACGGGTTTGACAATGAAGGTTTTCGAGCAGCAGCCTGGTTTCTTTCAATACCTCATGGGGTGAAAGGAGTTGAAACCGGCCTTTTTTAATTTGGTGCAATAAAAGCGTGTTGATTTTGGGCACAAGCGTTCGCAATCGCACAAAATCCGGTTCAATTGCATTGATCGCCTCGGCGGTTTTGAGCGCATGCATTTCAGATCTTTTCACGCCGCCCAGCCCGAGGATGATATATTCGCTGAGTTCCATACCCGCCTGTTTTACCATTTTACCGGCCTTTATCTGTTCCGAGGCGTTTGTTCCCTTCTTCACCCTTTTTAAAATGACATCATCACCGCTTTCAAGCCCGACATGAATCCGACTCAGGCCGGCCTCTGCGAGTTTGGCCATATCGGCCGGTCCTTTTTTGGCAATGTACTGGGATGATCCATATACCGTGATCCTTTGCAGGCGCCGAAATTTTGCCTTACTGTGCCGGCATATCGCGGCGAGGTCACGGGCAGGCATGGCAATGGAATTGCCGGCCGGGAAAAAGACAGATTTAACCTTTTGCCCGTAAATATCGCGGGCTGCATCGATGTCCTCGCAGATTTCTTTTACAGGCCGTACCCTGTATACCGGCCCCTTTTTATAGACCATGCAGAAGGTACACCTGTTGTGCGGGCAGCCCACCGTGGCCTGGATTAAAAGACTGTCTGCCTCACTCGGCGGCCGATATATGGGACCTTCATATCGCAAGAAATCATTTCCCCTTTCATTTTTTGACGGCAACGGTTTTAAAATATGCGGCTGCGCGATCGCTAACTTGAATTGAACATATCACAGGTTTTGTAAGAAACGAAACCGGTTATTATGAAGATCCACCCGTTTCAGCCCCAAATTAATTTCTTGACATGAATATCATTTGCCCATACTCAAAACCAGCGCAGTGCCAATTTATTAGAAGATGCGAAATCCCGCATTGTTGGGCGGGGAGACGGAGTTTGAAACCATTTCAAAATCAAGTGGGGAGGAGTCTGAAAATGGAGCTAAAGGAAATAAAACTTGATGATTTGGAAGCGGAGTCCTTTATCGCCGATCAGTGCCGGGCGATTTCGTCGGAAGTTGGCGATTCACTAGCGATTAATGCGCTTTCCGGGGGCGTGGATTCATCGGTTGTGAGTATGTTGGGGTATCGCGCACTGGGTGACAGGTTGAAGACGTATTTTATTGACAACGGTATCATGCGTGAAGGGGAGCCTGAATATGTGGTATCGATCATTGAAAAGTGTGGTGTTCCGGTGGAACTTGTCGATGCGCAGGATGAATTTTTTGACGCCTTAAGCGGCAAAGCCGATCCGGAAGAGAAACGCCAAGCCATCACCGACACTTTTTATAAATCGGTTTTCGGTCGACTGGTTAAGGAAAGCGAAGCACAATTTCTTTTGCAGGGCACTAATTTTACGGATGTAGAAGAAACCGTGGCAGGGATCAAGCGCCAGCATAACATTCTGACGCAGCTTGGCATCGACACCGAAGACGCTTATGGATACAGGGTTATCGAGCCGATCATTCAGCTCAGAAAACCTGCCGTGCGGGTCGTGGGAAAGGCCCTGGGATTGCCGGAGGAGATATTCAATCGCCCACCATTTCCAGGCCCAGCCCTGGCGGCCAGAGTAATCGGTGAAGTGACGCGTGAACGAATCGGGCTGGTAAGGAAGGCAACCGCTATTGTCGAGCAGGAGTTGGCCGGGGCCGACGCTTTCCAGTACCTGGCCATATTGCATGAGGACCGCGTTACCGGCATAAGAGACGGAGAGCGGGATTACGGTTTTCAAATAGAGCTTAGATGCTGGGATAGCGAAGATGCCGTTACCGGCTGCCCGACCCGGTTGCCGTATGGAATTCTTGAAAAGCTGGCCTTGCGAATCACTTCAGAGGTTGCCGGCGTGGTTAGTGTAACTTATAACATCACTACAAAGCCGCCCTCGACGATAGAGGCTGTCTAGATGGGGGCTTAAGCAAAAACGCCTGTTCCCATGTCCATCATTCCCTTATAAGGCCACGGTTTCATTTATTTGCAGAATTTTGATTTCAGTATCTGGATGGGTCTGTTTCACCATATCTGCAAGCGGCTGTGGGTCTACCATAATTGAAATCGGGGGAAAGAAACTGTCCTGGTGGTGGGGAATAACCACCCTGGGTTGAAGCGCTTCAACGTATTCGTAAGCGATCTGGGTAATGGCAGAATGCCCTTGTAACGGCACTAATAAAATATCCGTTAGCCGACGACTAAGCCCCGCCAGTTCATCAGATGTCGAGCCTGCGCTTCCGAAATGATGAATGCTTTTTCCTTCAACATTAAGACGCCAGCTCAGCACCTGGCCCTCCGGATATTCGCGCATCAGCGGCATATATCGGCCCAATCGAAAGTTGATGCGCGCCAAGGTTTTAAAGATTAACCAACGGTCGAATTTGACATGGCGGCTGAAAAATGCTTGAGCCTGAATTCCGTTTAAATCAAAATTTTCTCCGTCTGAATTAACTTCATGAATATGTTCGCTTTCCATCCCATTTCGGATTAGTGTTTCAGCGATACCTTTACCGCAATATACCTTTGCCCCGGTATTTGCAGCGACGGACGGCACATCATAAATATGATCAAAATGGCCGTGGGATATCAAAATTACGTCTCCATCTTGAATATCAGATGATTTTAAATGCTGCTTTGGAATTGCTTTCTTATTGCGGGAAAAATATGGATCGATCAAAAGCGTGCACGAATCCGTTTTCATCTTAAAACCGGCTGTGCCAAACCATGTGAGCTCCATTAATTCTCCTTAAAGCCTTTAGCTAGTAAATACCCTCGGCTTCATTTCAAAAAGTGGGGATTTTGTTTTTCAATCTTTTGTTTAAATTAAACCCTTTACCGAGAACCTTTCTTCTGTCACGAAAACCGCATGGATCGGGAGTTGCGCTGAAAGGCAGCGCATAATTTTTATCATAGTATCTTTTTCGAAGTCAATAACTGGCGGTCGGTATCTAATTAAATGAGGGGTCGAGGAGTTTTTCCCAGCAACCCATTTTGCAGCGAGCATAGGGCCTATCAAATAAAGAAGTAAGGCGCGCCTGGGGCTGCGCCGCTGCCAGCCGCAACAAATGATTCCCGGGCTTCGACAACGCCCCCAGAACGTCTAGCTGGTTTCTGAACAGGCAGCGATGCTGAACGCCGCCGTGGGATTTTGTCCTCTGGGGCTGCCCCGGGGTGAATTGAGCGGTTTTGCTGCCGTTGTTTGGAACTCAGTGTAAATTGTTGCGGCTGGCAGCGGCGCAGCCCCAGGCGCGCCTGTCTAAAAACGAGGATAAAAAATCCCCGATCCCTCAATTAAATAGCGAATTTCCACTTCCTTCACATTTTCCTTATTAAAAAAAGGATGCATATTTTCCTGACCATCACCATCGCCAACGTTTTGTACCCCGAACAGGCGCATTAATCTCTAAGTGTTTACATCCAAAAGGATCCAACGTATAATAAACATTAAGAATTTCAGCTATTGTCGCTATTGAATGAAAAACCATGATTTGATAACAAAAATTGGGAGCAGGTTGCCGGGGATGCATCAGGGGCTTGAAAACCAACACTGCAACTGCTGAGCAAACATCAAAGGTTTATTCAATGCCTGAGCGATCAGACAGCGATACGAAGATAGCGAAGAAAAATGCTCAAAGATGGAAGATACCCTTTGTCGATCCGCTTCGGGCAGCCATCGAACCGTCTGCGCTCAGCCTGCTTTCTCCGGAAATGGCTATACGGCGCCAGGCTTTGCCCATCCGTGTGGTTGATAATTTTCTGTTGGTTGCCATGTTGACACCGGAAGAGCCTGTCGCAATCAAAAGCCTGGAATTGCTCACCGGGTTCAAGGTTCGGCCTGCAGTTGCCCCCAAAAATTCGCTCTTTATCGCACTGAAAAAGTATTATGGAAACGGATACGGCAAAAAGCCTGGTGTCAAAAACCGCCGGCCGAAGGCAACCCAAAAGACAATCACCAAAACCTCCAAAAGTGACAGAAACGAGCCCTGCACTATCTCTGTGATTTCAAACAAAGGGGGTGTCGGTAAAACCCATCTTTCCATCAACATGGCTTACTGTCTGGCTAAAAAAGGTGCCAGGGTTCTGCTCATTGATGCTGATCTGGGCAATGCGGATGTCTCAAACAAGCTGGGAATATTTCCAAAAAATCACCTGATGGATTTTCTGGAAAATAGAAAAAAGATGGATGAGCTTCTTTTTCGCACAGCGTATGGTTTTGACCTTATCGCCAGTTCGTATGGGGAATTTAAACTGGCGAACCTGTACTATGCCCAGAAGGTAAAATTTATCAACCGTTTTAGACAAATAAGTCAACGATACGAATTCGCCATTTTCGACCTCGGAGCCGGCATATCCCGGATGGTGATGGATTTTGCCCTGGCCGCTGATCACACGATTATTGTGACCACGCCTCAGGACTTCATCAGCGGCTATGCGTGCACGAAAGCCGGATTTTCTCGCTTTAAAGAGATCGAAGAGAGACTGGAAGAAAAATTTCCCAATTATCAACCTCAGTGGATCTTTTCACCAATGATGGTGATCAATCAGGCAAGCACTCTTCGCCAGGGATTCAAACTTTTTGATACCCTCGTAAAAGCCGCTAATGAAAAGATAAATTCACGTGAAGGTAAATTTCGCATCAAACCTGAATATCTGGGGGCCATCCCCTATGAAAGAGCCGCACTGCGCAATGCAGAAGTTAAAAAGAAGCCTCTGCTTGTCGCTGCACCACGCGTAAAGGCTGCCCAGAGTATACAGCATATATCCACACGATTTTTTCAGCCCGATACGACTTATGATCCAAAGGTCAAGTTCAAACAACCGCTAGCCCGTTTTGCAGCCATTCTCACCCAGAAAAATTAGCACATTATGAATGGCCGGGAAGGAAGGACGAGGCATATGAAAAAAACAGACAAGGATATTCAAATGCTGGGACCACAGGCGGTCCTGGAAGGAAACCTTGTATTCGAAGGTTCATTGTTTATGAACGGCCATGCCAAAGGCACCATTGAAAGCCGCAGCGGGTCGATCGTTGTCGGCGAAGATGCGGTAATTCATGCCGACATTTTTGTCCGCACCGCCACGATTAAGGGTGAAATAAAAGGAGCGATTCGCGCCACAGAGCGCATTGAACTTCACCTGCCAGCGCGAGTGTATGGCGACCTCGATGCGCCAATCGTACGAATTGATGCCGGAGTCATTTTTGAAGGCAATTGCATGATCAAGCCCAGAGAAAATTCGGCTTCTCCAACGGAAAAGATGCTGTCAACGAGCGACGAGGAAACAGAAAACCCGATGAAATCATCCCAAAAGTCACAGGTAAAATAGGCTCCGCCAAAAACAGCGATGCATCATTTGTTTAAACAAGGTTATACGATCTCTTTGGATGAAAGGGGAAGCAGAAGAGCCGGCATTCATATAAAGAAATAAACCGTTTTCCTCCTATCTGCATTAGCGCCCTTGTTCTTGTAAAAAAAAAACAATCAAGTACTTATTAAAATCAAGCGAAGCGAATCGAGCCGCGGATCTGACAGGCCACGTTCGGTCACCATTAAATTGAGATAAAAATAAAAATGTATTGTCCTTCATTGATATCAATGGTTATGTTGCCACCTCTTGATTCTGCATACAAAATCCAAGCTGGCTTATCACCGGGGCCACACTCCAAATCGGGATACGATTCGCCGGTTTTTCCCTTGTACCAGGACAGCAGCATCGGATCAGCGCAGATTTCTTTTGCCCTTTGCTTGGCGCTATCCTTTGCTTCTGCAAAATCAAGGTTCGGATTATCGATTTTTAACTGGATGTGCTTGCCTGGATAATCTGTAATCTTCGGTTTTATGAATTCCATGGTATACACTTTCAATTAGGCCGTTGTGCT
>JASFPY010000115.1:0-6842 GCA_050115755.1 Desulfobacteraceae bacterium
CGTTGCAGGCCTCCGGCAAATGATCACATACCTATTATGTATGCTGCGCTTTCCCGACTTGTCCCGCCATAGCCCGACGCTCGTCGGAGGGCGACGGCGGATCGGCCTGACGCCTTGCCCTTGAACCTGATATGAGATTTTGAAACCACTTCTAATCATTCTGGCAAACCATCTTGCAAAATTCATCGTTTTTGATATAAAAGCCTCTTTCAAAGCACGGTATCATGCCCGGGCTTATTAAAAAGCAAAGACCCTAATTGTATGACTTCAGGTGAAAACTAAAATGGAGACAGCAAATGAAATTAACTGATCTAGCACCGCTGAAAAAATGGATAGAGCTGGAAAAAGATATTCACCAAAAAACCGGTTTGGATGTAAATGTTTTTGACACAAAGGGTTACAGAATATCTGATTTTAAAAACTGGGCCAATCGATTATGTCCTGAAATTAAGGCAACCGATAAAGGACAGAGTTTTATCTGCGCCCCTGCACACATGAACATCGCCGCTTTAGCCATGCGGTCAAAAAAGCCTGTAATCGAAGAATGTGATGCCGGAATGCTCAAGCTTGTCGTGCCTATTTTTTTTGACGACGAATATATCGGGGCTGTCGGCGCATGCGGATTTCTCCTCGATGGTGGAGAAGTGGACAGCTTTCTGGTAAATAAAATGACGGATATCAAAGAAGATAAGGTGGAAGGATTGGCAGAAGGCATAGAAAGCATAACCACTGAAAAAGCGGAAAAGCTTGCTCGATACATTACCGAACAACTTGCAAAGATCACGGCAAATTAAAGGGCGCGTCCCTGGGAATCGATGCGATATATTAAGCGAAAATGATCATCCTGGCCCGCTGTCTGAATCTTAATGCGGTTGACAGATTGTTTCAATTTGATAGTTAATATCTAAATTTTGATAAAAGCTGGAATATTATTCATCCCCATCCACGCCAGACAGCCTTACACCATGTAGACCCCGGAGCTGATTTAATGAGCAAGGTGATAATTTCAATTCTAGGAAAGGACAGAGCCGGTATCGTTGCTGCCGTCTCCAAAAAGCTTTTCGAACAAAATTGCAATATTGAAAATGTCAGCCAGACAACACTTCAATTTATATTCGCCGGTATTTTCATTGCCACCATACCTGAAGATCTTCCCGTGGATTCGCTGCACAAAAGTTTAGACACAGAATTGGCATCCTTGGGTCTTGATATCCATATCTCCCTGCTTGATTCTGACGCGGCTCCCATTTCACCGCAGCAAGACGAAGCCTACATCATTACAACGAAGGGGCCTGACCGCAAAGGACTGGTGGCCGGTATCAGCGAGGTTATCGCTCGATTCAAGGGCAACATCACCAACCTGCAGGCCGTTTTTAAAGGTGGTGATGACCCCGGTGATAATATTATGATTTACGAGGTTGACGTCCCGCCGCGGATCGATCAACAAGCTCTATATCGCGAATTAAAAAAGCGGGCTACTGAGTTGAAACTGGAAATTGATATTCAGCATCGCAATATTTTTGAAGCCATCCACCGTATCTGACTCAAATAGGTTTCTGACTTCGGTCCTCTGATAAATGAATAGGAGCAAAAATGCTGACCCAAAGAGAGATCCTATCCACCCTTGAAATGCTTAAAAATGAGCATCTTGATGTGCGGACCGTAACGCTGGGCGTCAATTTGCTGGATTGTGCCAGCCACGACCTGGCAAAGCTCAAAAAAAGGATCCACACCCGAATCTCCCATTTTGCCGGTAATCTGGTTAGTGCCTGTAATGATATCGGTGAAAAATACGGCATCCCGGTGGTCAATAAACGAATAGCGGTCAGCCCTGTTGCCGTTGTGGCTGCGGCCATGTCATCGTCGCAATTGGTGGATGTCGCTCGGGTTTTGGATGAAGTTGCCGCAGCGGTTGATGTCGATTTTATCGGTGGCTTCACGGCTTTGGTCGAAAAAGGAACCGCCCGCGGTGATAGGGCGCTGATAGAAGCGATCCCGCGTGCTTTAGCCGAGACGGATCGGGTGTGTGCTTCGGTGAATGTTGCATCGACCAAGGCCGGCATCAATATGGATGCGGTCTTATTACTGGGCAAAGCCATCAAAGAGGCAGCACAACTTACCGCGGAAAGTGATGGAATTGCCTGTGCAAAGCTTTGCGTGTTTGCCAACATGCCACAGGATATCCCCTTTATGGCCGGTGCCTACTTGGGTATCGGCGAAGCCGACGCGGTGATCAATGTGGGGGTCAGCGGACCCGGGGTTGTAAAAAATGCCATAGAACGCGCGCTTGCAGCCCAGCCCGGACTCGATCTGGGACAAATCTCAGAGTTGATCAAGAAAACCGCCTACAAGGTCACCCGGGTTGGAGAACTCATCGGCCGGGAGGTTGCTGATCGCCTCAATATCCGATTCGGCGTTGTCGATCTATCGCTGGCGCCAACGCCCCACGTGGGCGATAGTGTCGGAGAAATATTCCAGAGTTTGGGACTTTTGAGCATCGGTGTGCCCGGCACGACTGCCGCTCTGGCGCTGATCAACGATGCCGTCAAAAAAGGCGGTGCCTTTGCCAGTTCAAGGGTGGGCGGCTTGAGCGGTGCGTTTATTCCGGTCAGTGAGGACCTGAATATATCCGAAGCAGCCCGTAAGGGCCATATCAGTCTGGAAAAGCTGGAGGCCATCACCTCCGTTTGCTCGGTCGGATTGGATATGATTGCCCTTCCGGGCGATACCACCGAAGAAACCCTTGCCGCCATAATTGCCGACGAAATGTCGATCGGCGTCATCAATAATAAGACAACCGCTACCCGCTTGATTCCGGTGCCCGGAAAAAAGCCCGGCGACAGCGCTTATTTTGGCGGACTGCTGGGACAGTCGACAATTATCCCGGTAAACAACGGCCATAACCCGAATCCATTTATTCGACGCGGTGGCCTTATCCCCGCTCCGATACGAAGCCTGACAAATTGAAGAAACATATCTTCCAAGCGCATGCGGTAATCCACTCAACCCGACGGCTTACAAGAGTATAAATTTGTGGTCATGAAAATCGATACGCTGAAACAAACCGATTACCATCCTGTATCAACCGTGCGCAAACGGACGGTTTTGCTGGATGTTTTCAAATATCTGGCTGTCGTGGCTGCTGTCACATGGTTCATGTTTAACGGAACCCGGCAACTCGGATATAATTGGCAGTGGTATCGCGTGCCGCAATATATTATTACTTTGGTCGACAACCAGCCGGTGCCCGGACCGTTGATACAGGGATTGTTAATTACCATACGTATAACTGCAATCAGTCTGGTACTCGCTTTTATATTTGGATTGACTTCCGCTTTGATGCGGCTTTCGCGTTCATTTCTGGCCAGAACGATTGCCCGGGGGTATCTTGAAATCATACGCAACACTCCCTTGCTCGTTCAGCTTTTCTTTATTTATTTTGTATTGTCTCCAATATTAAACATCAGCGGGTTTGCTTCGGCCGTGCTGGCTTTAAGCCTCTTTGAAGGCGCCTATGCATCCGAGATATTTCGCGCCGGGATCGTTTCCATCCACCGCAGACAGTGGGAAGCCGCGTTTAGCATCGGCCTCAATACGTATCAGTCTTATCGCTTAATCATTTTGCCCCAGGCGCTGCGGCGTATTCTGCCGCCCCTGACGAGTCAGGCCATCTCTCTCATCAAAGATTCCGCTCTGGTCAGCACCATCGCCATTTATGATTTAACGATGCGCGGTCAGACCATCATCGCTGAAACTTTCCTGGTTTTTGAAATCTGGTTTACGGTGGCCGCCATCTATCTAGCAATTACCCTGGTTTTATCAGCAACCGTTTTTTATATGGAAAAGCGCTTTAAGCTGGAGGTGTAATGCAACTTTTATATGGGTAAAAACGCAAATTGGCATTTTATTTCTTTCAGGCAAATCGCTTAAACACGAAAACATGAAACAAAAAACAAAGGAGGCAACACATGCAGAAATTAAATATGTTCCTGGTTATCGGTTTAATCCTGGGCGTCATCGCGTTTTGCGCAAATCCGGTTATTGCCGGAACCATTCAACAGCAAATCGTCCAAGAAAGTACCATTGAACAAACTATGAAACGCGGCACGTTGCGGGTTGGCATGTCTACATTTGTTCCCTGGGCCATGAAAGATAAAACCGGCAAACTCATCGGCTTTGAAATTGATGTCGCCCGTCAGCTGGCCGCTGATATGGGGGTAAAAGTGGAATTCGTTCCGACCAAGTGGGCCGGGATTATTCCGTCGTTGCTGACCGGCAAGTTCGACGTAATCATCGGTGGAATGAGTATCCGGCCGGATCGCAATTTAAAAGTCAATTTTTCCATACCCTATGATTATGCCGGCCAATCAATTGTTGCCAATAAAAAAACAGCCGCCGGCTTCAACCGCCTGGAAGATTTCAATCGGCCCGATGTGACTATTGCCGCCAGACTGGGTTCAACGGCTGCCGACGCTGCCAATAAATTTATGCCTGCTGCACGAAAAAAATTTTTTGACGATGAAGCGCAGGTTATCCAGGAAGTGCTCAACGGCAGGGCTCATGCCGCAGTGGCATCGGCACCGCTACCGGCATTTCAGGCCATCAAGTATTCGGATCAGCTGTTTTTACCCGTAAGCGGAACCTTCACCAAAGAGCCCATCGGTTTTGCCGTCAAAAAAGGTGATTTCGATACCCTCAATTACTTCAACAACTGGATCCGTGTGACGGAGGCCAAAGGCTGGCTTGCTGAACGAAAGCATTACTGGTTTGAAACAAAAGATTGGGAAAATCAAGTAAAGTAGGTTCAAAGTGATTCACGGCAAAGCCAAAATCACGATACTGGATCTAGCAGTCGGTACGGTTATCGTTTCGGCAGGGATATATATTGTCTATAAAATTTCGGTGGGCTTGAGTTATCATTGGAACTGGGGCGCTATTCCCCAATATTTTTTCCGTTATGATCCGGACAGGGGACGCTGGGTAGCCAACATTCTGATGGAAGGATTTCTCACCACCATCCGGTTGAGCATCTGGACCACTATTTTTGCCACGCTTATCGGGGTCGTGATGGGGATGTTGCGCGTCAGCCGGAGCCTTTTTAAACGTCTGGTGAGCGGAACCTATGTCGAATTAACCCGCAACCTGCCGCCATTGGTTTTGATTTTCATTTTCTACTTTTTCGTCAGCGACCAGATCCTGCCAGCGCTGGGTGTGGAAGCTTTTATCCGGTCCGCAGATGATAAAACCCAGGCCCTGATGACGTTTCTATTCGCACGGCCATCGCTGTTTACGGCTTTCATCTCGGCCCTGATCACCCTTTCTATATTTGAAGGTGCCTACATCACTGAAATTGTCCGGGCGGGAATCCAGTCCATCGAAACAGGCCAGTGGGAGGCTGCCGACTCGTTGGGATTATCCAAATGGCAACGCATGCGATTGGTAATCCTGCCCCAGGCGATTCAACGGATTCTACCGCCTTTGGCAGGTCAATTCATTTCAACCATTAAGGATTCTGCCATCGTCTCGGTTATTTCGATTCAGGAATTGACTTTTCAGGGCATGGAGCTGATGTCAACGACCTATTTTACTTTCGAAATCTGGATCACCATTACCGCCATGTATTTAATCCTGACGCTTTCATGCTCACTGGGGATCGCCAAACTGGAAGGCTATCTCAGAAAAGGTGTTGCTTAAAGTGGACGAAAGCTTGAGGTAATACTTACTTAACCGTAACGACCGGACACTGCGCCTGAAGGATCACGTATTGGGCGGTGGATCCCATCAGCAATTTCCCGACTTTTGATCTGCGTTTAACACCCACAACGATTTGATCAACCTTGTTCTCATTTGCAAATTCAATCAGGTCCTCCCCGGCTGACATACCGCGGATCAACAAATGCGTGTTGCAGGCAATGCCATCTGCCTCAAAAAAAGACTTGGCATACTCCAATCCCCGTTCCGCCTGCTCAATAAACTTTCTTTCGGCTTCGGTCCCCTTCTGCATTGAAGTAACCACCTCAACCGATCCGCCGAATGCTTTTGCGTGGGATTTTGCCTGATTTAACGCTTCCTTCGCCGAGTTCGTACCGTCATATCCTACCAATATTTTCATAACAATCTCCTCCATTTTTTGCCAAAGCAACACCCGCCAATGCTTCGGTTTTCAGGCGAATAACTGATAACCGGTGACACCCGAAAAACTTCCATCTAACTGTTTTTAGCATAGAGCGCTTCAATTATCCACCTAAACTTCACTTGAAGCCATTTCAAAACCGCTTTGGAGATAATTTTGCGGACTTTTGTTCAGAAGCGCTTAGCTTGGGTCTTTTCCGGAGCGAAAAATCTTGAACTGTTGGACTCGACAGGCGCGATAGCCCGAGTTTTCTCCGCCGCAGGCGGATTAGCGCAACGCGCTTAGCGCTTTGCAAAAGCCGCAAACCAACGAAAAAGGGGGTTTGAATTGGCTTCTCAAATGGTGACCCTTATAAAATTAGCAAAAATCGACTATTTCAATGCAGCGATCACAGCCCGCATAAATGCCGGAAGGTCATCCGGCGTGCGACTGGTAATCAAATTCCCATCGACAACAACCTCCTGATCGACCCATTCGGCACCGGCATGGACAAGGTCATCCTTAATTGCAAAGAATGACGTCACCGTTTTGCCCTGCAATATTTTCGCTGAAGCAAGCATCCATCCGGCATGACAGATGGCGGCAACGACTTTACCACCATCAAACAAATCTTTGACCAGTTGCACCATTTTGGGGTATCTTCGCATGATGTCCGGGGCATATCCGCCGGGTATGACCATGCCGTCAAAATCATCGGCTGAAACTTGCT
>JASFPY010000116.1:0-6831 GCA_050115755.1 Desulfobacteraceae bacterium
AAAGTAGCATCTAAAAGTTAGGTATACCAAACTTTATACGGTGTCAAGAAAAAAATTTAGGTAATGAAACTTTTATAAGAATTGTCAAAAATAGGTTCTGGTTCAATTAAGCAAATCCTTCAAAGGTCATTGCGCCTGGCTCCTCGCAATGACAGGTTGTCGGAACAAATTTTTGACAACCGCTATAGGAGGTCTGGAGGGAAAAAATCGAATGCGGGGGAATCATTCTAAACACCGATTTATGAAAAGAATTAGAGGCAGGTAGCAACACAAAATATTCTTATACCGGTTTCCATAATAATGCTCTGAATTGTGGAACTGCGGTGTCAGCTTTTAAATTCCATAAACAGATTCGCATCTTGACCATCAATTTCCGGCCGATTCTTCATCCAGTTTAAAATCCGGCATCCGTCTGCTTCGCCATCAGGGGCGGAGCAACTGATATAGGGCATAATGGGGTCTCCGGCAACTGATTTGTAGTACAGCATCTTGGCGTGTTTCCTGGGAAATTCATCCAGTTCCAGTAGGTGCACAAAATAAATGGAACAATCACCTTCAAACAAATCACTGTTTTCCCTCGAATCGATGATACGCTCTTTAAAGTATTCAATCGCCTCCTGGCTGTTTTGGGCCTGAACGATCAGGTTGAATTCCCCGTGTCTTCGATCTGATTCCTCTGCCTCCTGCTGATTGGTCATATGCAGAAATTTGCCAATGTAGAGCATTATCTATCCTTTCTTGTTTATAATTGATTCTACTGAACCGCTGATATAGCCAGCGGCCTTTTTCATCCGGCGTAAAGTTGTTTCAAAACCTCAAATCAGGTTCAAGGGCAGGGCGTCCCGCGGATTGAAAGCGGAGCGTAAACGCTAGTACGTGAGCATTTAAATTCGCGGGACAACGCAACCATTGGGCTTTAGATGGGGTTTTGAAACCACTTCTGGAAGCTATCTTAGACATAACCACCAATTTTGTCCAGCGCTTCGGATTGGAAAATAATCTGTCTGTGTGTGTCTGTGTGCGCCCGTGGCTAATTTAAAATCGGGTGCTTTCTGTCCGGGTTCAATCCAGGACGATCGTTTCGCCGTGCTTGAGAACCAGAAATTCCTCTGGCGGGATTTGATTTTTCTGCATGGCGGCCGCGAGTTTTTCAGGGGGTTCATCCAAAGGTTCATCGGTTAGTATAAATGTGCCCCAGTGGATCGCCACCGATTTTTTAGATCCAATATCTTTGTGGATTGAAACCGATTCTGCAGGATTAACATGATGCCTGGCCATAAACCAGCGCGGTTCGTATGCACCTATCGGTATGGCCGCCAGGTCGAAGGGCCCCAGTTTTTTGCCGATTTGTTTGAATTGCGGGGTGTATCCGCTGTCGCCAACGAAAAAAAACCGAAAGGCATTGGCATTGATCACCCAGCCGGCCCACAGTGTTTTATTTCTGGAAAATAAACTGCGTTTGCTCCAGTGCTGGACCGGTACCGCAATAATTTCAAGATTTCCGTCCTGGTGACGGTCCCACCAGTCCATTTCGACAACCTGATCGATACCGCGGGCGGTAAACCAATTTTTCAGCCCCAGGGGAACATAAAACCGTGTTTTTTCTCCGCCGGGCCTCTGGCCCAATCTTTTTATGGTTTGCTCATCCAGGGAATCGTAATGGTCATGTGAAATCACAACAATGTCGATCGGCGGTAACTCCTCGAATACCAGCCCGGGCGGGACTACCCTCTCAGGGCCAGCCCATTGGACCGGTGAAGCCCGTTCGGAGAAATGCGGATCCGTCAGGATATTGTATCCTTCCATCTGCAACAAAATAGTCGCATGCCCGATCCAGGTCACGGTGCTCGTGTCTCGATTTTGCCTTAAGAATTCCGTATCGTTTTTCGCCAACGGAAAATTATAGCTTTCCGGACCCGGAATCTCCAATTTTGCCCTCTCGCGGCGCCATTTTATAAAATCCCAGAAATCATGTTCCTCATACTCGGTGACATTTCTGAACCCGTCAGCGGTATGGTGGGGTTGGCCGGTCGAGGGGCTCTGGGCCGCACAGTTCAGCGCAGACATGCAAATAACGCCCAACGTCAAAATTCGAAAACCGTCAAGTAAATTGAACATGGAATCACCGTTAACAACCTCATGCAGGTATTTTTCGCCACAGAGATCACAGAGATTAGTAGCGATCTCATTTTTTAGTTTTATTTTTGATATCTGTGATTTCTGTGGTTAGCATTCAATGGTTCATCATTTCTCAGAGTGCAGAACCGCAATATTTACAAAATCTGGCATCAATGTCGTGCCCCTCGGCACTGCATTCCGGGCAGGCCTGGGTGGAAATCTGGCGCTTAAAGGCCTGTGCCAATTCAACCGTCACAATGCCGGTCGGAACAGCAATAATACCATAACCAATAATCATGATCAGCGCCGAAAGCAACTGACCCAGATCGGTCTGGGGCGATATGTCTCCGTAGCCCACTGTCGTCAGCGTAACAATCGACCAGTAAATGCTTTTGGGTATGCTGGTGAAACCATTTTGCGGATCTTCGATAAGATAAATTAGCGACCCGAAAATGGTTACCAGTGTTAAAACGACAAACAAAAAAACAGTGATTTTTCGTCTGCTGGCACGCAACGCCTGAGTGAGAACCCGCAGCTCGCCTAAGTACTGCACCAGTTTCAAAATTCGAAAAATCCGCAAAACCCGCAGTATTCGAATGACCAGCAAATACTGGGCACCCGGGACAAGAATGCTCATATAGGTCGGTATAATTGCCAATAGGTCGACAACGCCAAAAAAGCTGGTGGCATAAGCCCATGGTCGCCCGACACTCAATAATCGCAGTACGTATTCTATCGTAAATAAAATCGTAAAAAGCCACTCGCCGGCAAATAAAATTTGACCGTATGATTTTCGAATCGGGCCGACACTGTCGAGCATGACCATCACAACACTGATTAATATGGCCAGAATCAATAAAACATCAAACCATTTGCCGGCCGGTGTGTCGGCTTCAAAGATGACCTCGTGAAGCTTAAACCGCCATTGGCTGCGCGCACTGCTTTCGTTCATTGCTGTTTTACCTGATACCCTTTTTTCTTTAACAAATCGACCACACTTTCCGGACCCACCAGATGTCCGGCGCCCACGACCAACATAACATTTTTATTTTGCTTCATCAGGCCTTCAATTTCTTTAATCCAGTTTTTATTGCGCTGAATGAGCAGGCGATCATAAAGGTCCGGATAACCTTTGAAGCTTTTGGATAATAAATCGTGAAGCCGATCCGAATCTCCGGCTTTCCAGAACTTGATCAGCCCCGCCGCCATATCGTCGGCATTCTCCAACTCTTTTAAAGTCTGTTTTAATAAAGCATTTTGATCCTGTTCAACCATTTTGCCGAGCAGGCTTATTTGAAACTCTGTTGACTCCAAAAAACCGATCTCTTTTCCGTCTGTTTTGGCTTTGTTAAAAAAATGAACATCGATTCCGTGTTCCGGACTAAAACCCAGGCTAAGAAGTTGAACAACTTCGATCTGAATGGCCACCATCCATGGCTTAAACCTGGAGAATGCCTCAATTGGCAAGCCGAATTCGTCTAACTTTTTTTCAAGCGATCGCCGGGTTTTTTCATCAAGATTTGGCAGCAAATTCTGTCCTTCCGGGTACATGCCGAGCTTCATCATTCTGGCCTGCACCGCGGGATCCTGCATGGCATCGATATCGGTTTCAAATACCAGCATCCGGCTGTCAGAGTAGGCCCTTTTGATTGTATCCCCCAAGGGGTAAGCATTCTGTCTGAAAAAATGAAGTGCCCCCAGCAGGTATATCTTATTTGTCCGGGTTTGGATGGACCATAAACAGCCCTTCTGGCCCTGTTGGACGGCCACAGTCTGGGCATGTAAACAGGATGCCGGGAAAAAGAAAAAGGCCATCAGGCAGACAACAAGCAAAATCGTTTTCAAACCGAATTTATCAGAAGGTCGCTTTCGCATAAGTTTCCTTTCAAAATGAATCGTTTAGTCCTAAGAGGGCGAAATTTCCAGCCGGGGCGGAGTCGACTCAAAATTTTTAAGTTTTCCCAAAAGCGTTCTATAATTTCCAACAAATGTCAGGCAATGCGTGTATTGCCGCAGGAGATCGTATGACTTCATCGCAAGGCTTTGCGCCGCCTTATGGTGATACTGCTCCAGGTGAATATAGACACCGGCGGCTTTGATCAATCCTTTTAGCGCCTGCCGCTGATCGCCCGTTGCTGCCCGCCAGATTGGTTCCAGGTGATCATGGAACTCAAAAAAAAGGCCCTGGTTCCAGACGACGATCGCCTGTTGCAGCGGGTCATTGATTCCGCCGGTTTGGACCGCATCGAATACATTTTTGTAACACAGCAGACGATCGCCGATATAATCGGCATATAAAGATGATAGGTTTTGCTCCTTCCACTTCTGCGCAACATTCAAATATTGTTCGGGATCTTTCGCAGTCAGTGCTGCGACAAACGCTTCCGAAAGGGAATTACGGATATCCCGCGCCGTTCGATCCGCAAACGGATCGAAACGTTCAGGATCTTGTAATTTCTTTTTCCATTCGTGCATTTGTTGTCCAGAATGTTTCCGAAATCATGGATGCTATTTAAAATAATGAAAATGAAAACATTTTAAAAAACGGAAAAATTTTGGGAATAATTCTTTTTTTAGGTAATGCGAAAACCCTTAGATTTTGTTCGAGGGCAAGGCGCGAAACGCTGAAAAAGCGGAGCGTACACGTCAGTACGTGAGCATTTTGAAGCGGTTCGCAACACAACCATCGGGCAAAAGATAAGGGTTTTCCTTTTTTATTCCCATTCTTGTAGAATCTGATTCACCATCTTCCCATCTGCCTGTTTGCCGAAGTGTTTCATTATTGGACCCATTGCTTGCATTTTATTTTTGAAATCGGAGAAGTCGATGTTTTCACTGATCCAGGCAATGATCTCTTCGCGAGAGGCCATTTTCGGCAAGTATAATTTCAGAATATCAAGATACGCTGACGATTCTTCATCTTTTGCCTCCAGCACCATTCTTTCGGATTTTACCAGCCCCTGGATGATGCCGACAATATCATCATTGGTAATCTCTTCATTGGTTTTGAGACGCGTCGATTTTTTACCGCTTTCCAGGGTGATCGGCACGGTCAGTTTGGGGAATTCAGCCATAATTTGCCGGATGGCACTGCGGGCCGCCACGTCCTTATTCAGCATGGACTGCTTCAGGTCGGCTTTCAGTTTATCCAGTAATGATAAAGACATATCCGGATTCCACCCGTATTGTTGGGTTTGAGTGTCGCTCATCGGTCTCTCCTTTATGGCTCAGTTCGTAAAAAAAATTTAAGCAAAACCACGAAAATACGAAGACCGGAAAGCACGAAATTTAAATATTTCTTTTTTTCGTGTTTTTATTTTTTTCGTGCTTTCGTGATAGATTTTAGCATTACTGCTCCAACCTATTCCACAGAAACGCTATATTTGTTGGAAGTCGGAACGCCGGCTATTCTATAAACTTCGGGGGCAGCGGCGGATCGCCTTCGATCGCCTTGCCGGGTAAAATGATGACAGTTGATGTACCATGGGCCAGTATCTTTTCGTCTTGATTGACGACCTGTGCTTCGGCATAACCGAGTGTCCTGCCGACTTTAATCTGGCGGCCCCTGGCAATTAATTTGCCGGATGTTGCCGGGGCCAGGTAGTTTAATTTCAGGTCAACGGTGGTCATGCCGGCCGCCGGATCTTCTATTCCCGGGTAAACCGCCCAAAATGCGGCTGCGTCGATGATGGAGGAAAACACACCGCCATGAACCATTCCAAAAGGCTGCAGATGCTTTTGGGTTAGATCGATTTCAAGCAGCGAATAGCCGATGCCCATATCCACCAACTTCATGGACAGCAACTCAAAATACGGGCAGGTGCTTACGATTTCACGCATTTGCTTTATGTATTCGGGATTGGGTGTTTTCATAGTCATGTGATTCTTTCATAAATAAAAAAGTCGTAAGGTTCAATGCCTTCAACCTGAATCGATTCTGAATGTCTCACGCGAAATTCAGTCAGTGAAATGTCCGGGAAATAGGTATCTCCGGATATTTCCCTGGGAATCACCGTTAAATAAATGCGATCAGCCAGTGGAAGTGCTTCGTGATAGAGTTGCCCGCCGCCACAGATAAAGGCTTCATCCTCATCTGTCGGACAGCATTTTATGGCACTCACAAGATCATGGGCCACCATGCATCCTTCGGCACCGTAATCCTTTTGCCGGGTAACGATGATATTGGTTCTGTCAGGAAGGGGTTGATCAAGAGATTCAAAGGTTTTTCTGCCCAAAATCACCGCATGCCCCAGGGTCAATTTTCGAAAAATCTTCTGTTCCCCAGGAATTTTCCAGGGAATACTTCCCTGGCGGCCTATTACCCGATTTTTGGCCATCGCCGCAATTAACGATATTTTCATACCCGTCAATACCTATCAGATTAAAATGTTAACATAAATATATTGAACAATAAAAAAAAGAATGTTTTCTATAAACTATTTGCTAGATTTGTTGAATCTATTTGTCTGTCATTAACATAAATTCAGTTCAAAATAGGACGGGTTATCAAGGGGATTATACCGATACGGTTTTATCGGCCGAAACCCCAGCGAACGATAAAGCGCCTGCGCTGCCGTCATGGATTCAATGGTGTCAAGACGCATCAACTCATAGCCGCAATTGCATGCGTGGTCGATGATCGCCTCTGCCAGCGCCCGCCCAATTTTTTGTTTGCGATGGCCGGGCATAACGTAAAGCCGCTTCATTTCACAA
>JASFPY010000117.1:0-6808 GCA_050115755.1 Desulfobacteraceae bacterium
CTGCTGTCGTCGAACATCAAATGCGCATTGGGATTGAGGATCACCATAATCGAACTTTTGGGTTTATCCAGCATGTTCGACAGCAGATCGGTAGCGTTGTGCAGAAGTTCATTGCAGCTTTCGGGAGTGATATGTTGATTGGTATCTAATGTTAAAACCGGCAATTTAAGGCCTCCTTACAACAGGTTTTTGTCCTAACCGACCACTTTCAGTTTCGGTTGGCTGGGCTGGAATTCGTAGCCGCTGTCAGCGGTAATGCAAGAAACCCCTTCGGCGGCTACCAGGTTCCGCAGCATCTGCATATAGGCATCATCCGGGGGCTGGATATGATGAAGTTTGTAATCCAGTCCCAGGGCAGCATATTTGGAGAGGCCTAACCTGTGATAGGGCAGCATTTCGATTCCGAGTGCACCGGGAAGGTTGTTACGAACAAATCTGGCGGTGGCCCTGATGTTCGCCTTGCTGTCATTGATGGACGGTATGACCGGAATTCTGATCACCAGGGGAATATCAAGCCGGGCAATTTTTTTTGCATTTTCAAGAATTCTCTTATTTGCAACGCCCGTAATCGCTTTATGCCTTTTGCTATCCATATGCTTTATATCAAATAGGATAAAATCAGCCAATCTGACGGTATCCTTGACATATTCCCAGTTAAAGAATCCGCAGGTTTCGATGGCAGCGTGAATCCCTAATTTCTGGCATCCTTCGATAACCGCTTTCAAAAATTCCGGCTGCGCTAAGGGTTCGCCACCACTGAAGGTGACGCCTCCGGACGACTTTCGATAAAAAACCATATCTTTTTTTATGATCTGTATCAGCTCGGTCACTGACATTTCCTCACCCAGCCAGGCGCGCGCACCCGAATGGCAGACCGCAATGCATTTTCCGCACTGGGTGCACCGATCGTCTGAGAATGCGCCGTTTTTTGCAGGGATCGCAACCTCCTCCGGGCACTCCCGGGCACAGGCATGGCATTCGACACACCTGGCGGGAAAGATCCCGATTTGCGGTTGACCATCCTGTGATTCGGGATTTGCACACCAGGGGCAATGCAACGGGCATCCTTTTAAAAAGACCACTGTCCGGGTACCCGGCCCGTCCGACACCGACCAGCGCTGGATTTCAACAACTATATTTTTCATTTTAAACCATTAACCGATAACCAGTAACCAATAACCCCCCAATTGGGTTTTAACCCAATTGGATTTATAAGGTTTCATGGGTGGTACGCCTTATAATCTCATTTTGCACTTTCGGGGAAAGATCATTAAAAATAGCGCAATAACCCGCGACACGAACCACCAGGTCACGGTAGTTATCCGGGTTTTTTTGGGCATCCCGCAGGGTCTCCGGGCTGATGACGTTGAATTGGCAGTGATAGCCGCCGAGTTCAAAATAGGATCGAATCAAATTTGCCATGCCGGCCAGGCCCCGATTGCCTTCGATGGCCGAAGGCAGCAGCTTGAGGTTGAGCAGGGTTCCGCCAGGATGGAGTTCATGGTTGACTTTTGCTTCAGAGCGCATGGCGGCAGTGGGGCCGCTGGTATCGGTTCCCGGGTGAGGTGAGCAGCCTTCGGCCAGCGGGTGGGTTGCCTTGCGTCCGCAGGGAAGTGCACCCACCACCGATCCGGTGGGAATATTATAGGTCAGCCCCATAATCGCGCTGTGGAAGGGATTTCCCAGCGTATCTTTGTAACGCCTGAGCCCTTTATCATTATAGTCCGTCATTTCGACCTGGAGACGATCGACATAATCATCATCATTGCCGAACTTGGGAGAATTCTTGAGCAATTGCTGAATTTCTTCATGGCCGACAAAATCATCATTCAAAGCCTTAATCAGCTGGTCCATGGTGATGTTCTTTTCATCAAATACATTCTTTTTAATCGCAGCCAGACCGTTCGCACAGTCGGCTGCGCCCACGACAATCCAACCCGGACCGACATTATAGCGCGCACCCCCATTTACCAGGTCTTTTCCACTTCCCATGCAACCTTCGACCAGAAGCGACAGATAGGGGCGATGGACCATTTGGCGATGCATTTTATGCTCGATCACGGTCGAAATCGCACAGTGTTTCATGATATGGTCGACCTGCTTAAAAAAAGCTTCTTTAAGCTCTTCAAAAGAAGTAAACTCACGCGGGTCTTTGGTGGGCAAACCCATTTGTTTACCGGTCAGGCGGCTGCGTCCCTGGTTGAGTGCCCATTCCAGAGCAGCTGCCATGTTGTAGCCACCTGCATCGGTCCACTCATAGACCTTACGGTGATGCGGCACGACACAGCCGAGCAACGTCCACTCCCGTGCATCATCCGGCCGCAATCCGGCATACATCATCATCTGGGTACCCACCAGATCATTGTGAAACGCGGGAAAGCCGTTACCTTTGCGGGCCAGGGCGCAGCAGGCCAGCAAAAATTCTTCAGGCGTATCCGGGTGAATGATGACACTCAGGGAGGGTTGCGGCAGCGCAACCTGGGAGGTGGCCTCGACAGCCATGAAGCTAATATCATTTACCGCATCGCTGCCATCGATGTTGCGGCCGCCGACACTCAGATTGGTAAAACCACTGTAGCCGGCATAATATCGGCTGCCATTCTCGGGCAACAGCCAGATGAGTTCCGCAATTTTAATCCACAGGCAGTTGATGATTTCCTGGGCGAATTTTTTAGTGATCGTGTCTGTTTTAAGATCAGTCTGAAAAAACGGATTCATGTACATGTCGAAGCGCCCGATATTAAAGGCGGGGCAGTTTTCGGAAAGGAAGCAACCCAGCATGACAAACCACAGCATTTGGGCGGCTTCCCAGAAGTTACGCGGTGAATATTCCGGGACCCGGCGGCAGTTTGCGGCAATGGTTTCCAGTTCCTTTTTGCGCCCGGGATCCTGTTCTTTTTGGGCCAACTCCTGCGCATACTGGGCATAGCGTTTACCTAAGGTAATAATCCCCTCACAGGCCTCGATGGCGGCCTGGTAGTAATCGATTTTCTCGAGGTCTTCGTCATTGGTATATTTTAAGGTTTTCAGTTTTTCTTTGGCCTCGTTACAGATGGCCCGGAAACCTTTGGGAAAAATGATATCCGGAAAGTCGGGGGTTATTTCACCGACATGACTGCGCCATTTCATTTCGGTATCAAGAATATCCGTATCCACACCGATTTTCAGGGTGTCTTCAGGAAACCGTGCCAGAGCGTTTTCTTCAAGCGATTTTCCTTTCCAGTACGGAATAATTTCTTCAACAAACAGGCGTTCTTGTTCCGGGTCTATGTAATAGGGATCGCGAGGTCTTTTTTGAATGGAGTCCAGCTCTTTGGCAAGCCACTTCCAGGAAATTTCAGGGACCAGGGCGCCCATTCGACGTGCCGAGCCGTGGGTTCCCACGATTAATTCGTCGTCGAATATATTGAGGGTGATGGTTTCACACGCCAGGCGAAAGGCTTTGGCCAGGCGCACAGGTGTAGCTTGGCCCTCGGTTTCTTTGTAAGATCGGGTAAACGCCAGGGCCCGTTCCATACATATGGCCGGCTTTGAATTCAAATATGCGTTTTTTAACCGCTCGGTTCGCGTTTCCGTCTTAAAATCACGTGCCGATTCACCCGTATCATATGTTAAATCAATGGCTTCCTCTGCTGGCATGGTAAACCTCCTTTACACGAAGATATTCGGTTCTTGTACTTGTATACAAGAATACAGGTTGGCTTGTCAAGCTATTTTTATACATAAGGAACAGCAGATGATATGTTCTTTGTCGAGACGCTTGAATTCAATTCTGCCCATTTCATGCCCTTTTTAAAAATCGCTTTTTTAGATTGCGATACTCGAGCATCTGTTATTATATAGGGGCGTTGGATAACCAAAAACCATCCATAAAACAATTTCACGGCATAATGATAATCGCTCAGGGAGGTGGTCAGGTTATTATGAAAGAGAAAGAGACATCAAGGTGTTTGTGCAAAAAAATGGGATGCTGGCTTGGAGATGATAAAGGAATTCCGTCCTATTGCCAGGCAAACCACTATATCAAAGAAATTGAGAAAGCCAAAAAGGCGTATGCGGAACCGGAGGTCGTCGACATTTATACTGCTGCCTGTGTTGTCGGTAAAAAAAACGACGGCTACCGGCCACGTATCGAGGAGGCGCTTGATTTTGCCGGGGAAATGAAATTTTCCAGAGTGGGATTCGCTGTCTGTGTAGCCTTTGGCAGAGAGCTGGAAGTGATTAGACGGCTGTTTGAGCAGGCCGGAATCGAAGTCTTTAGTGCCGGTTGTCAGATCGGCCGGAGCTCTGCCACAGATCGGGGATTGCCGCAGTTAGAAGCGTATCCGGACAACTCAACGTGCAATCCCGTTGCCCAGGCTGAAATACTCAACAAAGCGCAAACCCAGTTGAATTTCATCATCGGGTTATGCATGGGACATGACATTTTATTCACCCGCTATTCCCGAGCACCGGTTTCCACGCTGATCGTCAAAGATCGGCTGATGGGCAACAATCCTGCGGCTGCCATCTATGGCTGGCATGCCCGGCGTGCCCTGTTCAAACTGCGTCGAAGTGATGATAAAATCGTCTGAGAAATTGGGCGTTTTTTCTGGGATTAGAAGTGGTTTCAAAACCGCATATCAGGTCCAAGGGCAAGGCAATCTGAAGCTCATAGCCTAGCGCTCATAGCTCATAGAAAAAAGGATTTCAATCCTTTAGACTATCAGCTATCAGCTATGAACTATTAGCTAATTTGTATGTGAGCATTTGTCGGAGGTCTGCAACGCAGCCATTGGGTCTCAGATGGGGTTTTGAAACCGCTTCTAGGGTTCACCTTCCATCGTAACATAACCTTCCAGTCGGTCTTTTTCCAGAAGCTCACGATCACGATCTTCTGGCGGCCCATATCCGCCACCGCCGACCCCTTCGACAACAATCACATCACCCTCTTTTAATGCGACGCTTTCTTTACCCTTGAGGTGGCGCGCTTCCCTATGCGGATTCAGGGTTATTCGAAAGCAGCGGCCGGGCTCTCCACCAAACAAACCATACGGCGGCACCACGGTATGCTCGGCCATGGTGGTGGCCTGACCTTCGGTAGCAAGGAGGCGGTATACCCGACGCAGGCCCAAACCGCCGCGATACTTCCCCTTGCCCCCGCTGTTTGGAATCAGATGATACGCCTCTACCCTCAGCGGATACTCAGCTTCTATAGCCTCGATCGGGGTATTCATGGTATTGGCCATATGGACCCGAATGCCGCTGGTGCCGTCGCGGAATGCCTGAGCGCCTTCCCCACCGCCATGGGTTTCATAGAAAATAAACGGGCGCGCATCGCGGCGTTTGCCGCTGACGATCAGGAGTCCCGATGTGGTTGTACCACCGGCAACCACGCGTTCAGGCAAAACCGGCGCCAAGGCCTGAAAGATAACATCAACAATGCGCTGCGTCGTTTCATGATTGCCCCCCACGAGTGGCGCGCCAGGTTCCGGATTGGTGATGGAACCTCGGGGGGCGTTGACCGCAATGCAGCGGTAACAGCCTTCATTTGGGGGGATCTCCGGTCCGACCAAGGCTTTAATGGCATAATACACCGCCGAGCAGGTTGTAAAATAGGTGCAGTTGAGCGGCCCGGCAGTCTGTGAAGCGCTCTCGCTAAAATCGAATTCGACGCTGTCCCCTTTGATCGTGACCTGCACCGCCAATTTGACCGGATTACGGGTGATACCATCATCATCAAGATAGTCCTCGCCGCAATACACGCCGTCCGGCAGACCTTGAATCGCTGAGCGCATGCGCCGATCGGATTCTTCGAGAAAATGGGCGAAGCACTGCAGCACACAGTCTCGACCGTGCTGCCCGAAAACTTCCTGCAGGCGGCGGTCGGCCACCTCATTGCAGGCATACTGGGCGAACAGATCACCCTCTCGTTCTTCACGATTACGCACATTGATCATAACCAGCTCGAGCAACAGCGGATCGACATGTCCTTCCCGGAAAACCGGCAATGGCGGTATCTGCAGCCCCTCCTGATAAATTTCGGTGGCCCGCGTGTAATAACTTCCGGCGATGGCCCCGCCGATATCAGGCCAGTGGGCCAGGTTAACCGAAAATGCAACCAGTTCGTCTTTAAAGAAAACGGGGCGGATGGCTTTGACATCAGGCAGGTGATTGCCGCCGACATCGGGGGCGTTGGTATAGTATACATCGCCAGGCCTCAAGGAAGCCGGATCGACCCGTTCAAGGAACGCCCTGACGGTAAACGCCATCACGCCAAGATGGATGGCAATATCTTTACTGCCCTGGGCAATCACCCGGCCTCGGGCATCGGTAATCACACAGGACAGATCGCCGGCCTCTTTTAAGATCGGCGCTCGTGCCGACCGCATCAAAATGACGCGCATCTCTTCTGTAATGGCATAGATGGCGTTGCGAACCACTTCCAGCGTAATGGGATTGACAGACGCGTTCATGGATTATCCTCGATAATTAAAGCACCGCTTTGATCCACCTGCAGATGCTGTCCCGGATACACCAGGGTGGTAGACCACTCATCTTCAACAATCGCCGGCCCCTGGAGCCCGACACCACCTGCGAGGCCTTCTCGCTGATACACGGGCATGGACACCTGGCCGGATTCCGGGAAGAAAGCGTTCCGTTGCGCGACCCGTGCATCCTGCAGGCGTCCATCGCAGCGTGTGGGTAAGCGAAAATTTTGCCTGGGAATCTGTGCGATCAGGCGCAAATTGATACATTCCACCGGTTCTGCGGTTATATAGGCATACAAGGCTTGGTGCTGGTGTTGATAATGGCCATGCAGATCATC
>JASFPY010000118.1:0-6723 GCA_050115755.1 Desulfobacteraceae bacterium
ATAAAACATGGTTTTATCTTTGGTACCAGGTGTCAGGTTTCGGGTGTCAGCATTGAGCAAGCTGAAACCTCGCAAGTTCAGATACTGAACACTGACACCTGACACCTGAAACCATAGCTGTTATGTTATCTTAAACACCAAAGGTCCTTAAATATGCCACGCGATTTTTGTGAAATTTTTGGTAAACGTTACACTGGAAAGGAGCCAGAACAAATTGATGGATACTCGATCAAAGATAATGGACCCTCCGGCGCTGGCCGACAGGCTGAAAGACCTCTGCAGCGCCGGCAAGCGTGTGGTTTTTACCAACGGCTGTTTTGACATTTTGCATATTGGCCATGTAAGGTATTTGTCCGCCGCAAAAAACGAAGGGGATCTTCTTGTGGTCGGTTTGAATTCCGATCGTTCCGTCAGGCTGATCAAAGGAAAGCGGCGCCCGATCATTAAACAGGGTCAAAGATCAGAAATTCTTGCAAGCCTGCAGGTTGTGAATTATGTCACCCTTTTTGATGAACCCGATCCGTTTAAATTAATTCAATTACTAAAGCCGTCGATTCTGGTAAAAGGAGAGGATTGGGCGGACGATAAAATAATCGGCGCGGATTTCGTCAAGGCCCACGGCGGCCGGGTGGTGCGGGTACCGCTGGTGGAGGATGCCTCGACCAGCGCTATTATTGAACGAATAGTCAAACACTATTGTTAGCTGGAGAATCAACTGTGATTTTAACCCACAAAAACGGGGCTTCATTTTACCAATTCGAAAGCCTGTCACAATTTCCGGAAATCTGGCATGGAATTTTTACGCGCCGTTTTGGATGCAGCACCGGGCCTTTCGAAAGCTTAAATGTCGGTTTTGGCCTGGGGGATAAGACATCTAACGTAAACGAGAACCGCCGGGTTATCTCCCGGGCTATCGGAACCAATGATCTGGTTTATGCGAATCAGGTCCACGGTGATCAGATCCTCATATTGAATTCTGAAAAATTCGCTTCAGATGGGGGCTCCAAACAGGTTCTGGGAACCGGGGATGCGCTTGTTACCGATGCTTTGGGAAAATTTTTAACCATCCAACTAGCAGACTGCCAATCGATTTTACTCTATGATGCGACGCGTCGGGTGGTTGCCAACATTCATTCCGGCTGGCGCAGCAGCATTAGAAATATTGCCGGGCGAGCGGTTCATGCCCTGCAAAAACAATTTAAGTGTCGCCCGGCAGATATTATTGCCGCTATCGGGCCCTCCCTCGGGCCCTGCTGCGCGGAATTTGTTCATTATCGAAAAGAAATACCCGAAATATTCTGGCAATATAAAACAGCCAATGATCATTTTGATTTTTGGGCGATAAGCTGCGATCAGTTAGCCGATGCGGGCGTTTTACGAGAAAATATTGAAGTCAGCAACATATGTACCCTTTGCAATACGGCTGTTTTCTTCTCTTATCGAGGGGAAGGGCGAACGGGCCGGTTTGCATCAGTGATCGGATTAACCCGGTGATTTCTCCTTTGGTTACGCCCGATTTAAACAGGAATAAATATCGCGCAATGATACGAATGTCGAGGACGAGGAGGAGTACGAGGACGATTACGAGGCCCGGTCGTGCGCTTTTGCTTCGTCCTCGTCGTCGTCCTCGTCCTCGACACTCAAAAGACGATTTCAGATAAGACGATTATGACCCAAATTAATCATGAAACCGTTGAAGTCCTGTCGAATATTCCGCTGGGGACCGGGTATTATCGTATCCGGTTAAGCTGCCATCGCGAGTATGCGCGGGCGCGTCCCGGGCAATTCGTCATGGTTCGTTTTCCGCAACAGATGGACCCGCTTTTGCCGCGTCCTTTTTCGATTCATCGGTTAATCAAACAGGCGGGCGTCATTGCCGGATTGGAACTGCTTTACAAAGTGGTTGGCAAAGGCACTCGCATGCTTTCGCTCAGACAGCCGGGTGATTATTTAAATCTGACCGGGCCGCTGGGACGTGGATTTTCTGTTGCTGCTGGCGTCGAGCATATCAAGATTGCTGCCGGCGGAATCGGGGTCGCTCCCATGATTTTTTTGCTGGATTACCTGCATGAACAGAAGCACGACCTGGCCGGAGTTGAGGTGTTTCTGGGAGGCCGATCAAAAGGGGATCTTTTGTGTCTTGACGACTTTTCAAATTTCGACCTGCCGGTTCATCTGACCACCGATGACGGAAGTTCAGGTGAGCGATGCCTGGTGACCGACCCGCTGGAAATCGCAGTGGTTGAAAACCGACCGGATATTATCTTCGCATGCGGTCCCATGGAAATGATTGCCTGTGTGGCCGGAATTGCAGATAAACACGGCGTTGCCTGTCAGGTATCCATTGAAGCCATGATGGCCTGCGGCCTGGGCGCATGCCTGGGGTGTGCGGTTGCCAGCCGAAAAGATTCCGATAAATATTTGCATGCCTGTTTAAACGGACCGGTTTTTGATATTCACGAGCTTAAACTCTGAAACGCGCAGTTCGGGTAATGTCCAAATTGGAATGGTGGAATACTGGAATATTGGAAGAATGGGTCTTGAGAAAACGTAATATTGAAGGCCCGGCAAAATCTATTTCTTGATAATACTTAAAATCGATAATTTCCTTTGAAAACCCATTATTCCATCGTTCCACAATTCCCTTATTCTTAAATATAGGTAAAAGCGAATGCCTCAAGAAGCATATTGGGTTTTTATTCCGCCTTAAAATAAGGTCGAGTTGAAAAATTAGCGTTGACTTGGGTGTTATCCTATGTTAGGTCCTCAATCTTCATCTGAGCTTGGTTCGGGCCTTCCTGAGAGGGCGGAAGGTAGCTGAATTACATGAAAAAGGAAACCAAACGCTCACTGAGGGAACTGGCGTATTACAGCAGTTTGGGGCTGTCTGTCTCTCTGGCGATATTTATCGGGCTGGCTGTGGGGGTTTATCTGGATCGCCGATTTGAAACATCGCCGTGGTGTACCCTTATTTTTTTGGTTATCGGGATCATCGCCGGCTTCCGAAACATTGCAATCGTCATTCGCAAAACACGAAATTTCTGATCGGTCCATTAGCAACGAAACGGGAAAGACATATTGGATATCCAACAGCGAATCATTAAATTTGTTACCCGATCCAACTGGATATTGTTTGGTGCTGCAAGTATTACAGGATTTGTGATTTTTTCAAGAAGTGTTGCCCTGGGTATCCTTTTTGGCGGGCTGCTGGTCACGATCAATTTCCATTTATTGGCGAAAACGCTAAAAAAAGCGCTGACGCCACCCCATTTGGCATCCCACAATTTGGTTCTCGCCAAATATTACCTCCGTTTTTTGGCCAGCGGGTTTATCATTTTTCTGCTCATTGCCGGTCATATTGTTCATCCGGTCGGTTTGGTTATCGGCCTCTCCATCGTCGTTTTCAGTATCATTCTGGCAACCCTATGCGAAGTCAAGAAACTCATTTTTAAGGAGGCAGTCTAAGGATGGAACATCCCTATCTATTTGTCGTGAAATTTTTTGAGCTAATCGGATTCGGCCATTTTGCCCATGCCTATCCCTGGGTAATTTACTCCTGGTTTGTAATGCTTTTGCTGATTGTTTTGGCCTTTCTGGGTGTTCGTAAAATAGACATGATTCCGTCCAAAGCGCAAAATGTCTTTGAAATACTTATTTCGGGCCTGGAAGAATTTATGGTCGATATAACCGGAGAGGAAGGCCGCCCGTTTTTCCCGATCATCGCCACGGTATTTATCTATATTGCCACCTGTAATCTGCTGGGCTTAATCCCCGGATTTTTTCCACCGACCGCCAGTATCAACACGACCCTTTCCTGCGCGTTAACAGTGGTCGTGTTTACGCATGTGATCGGCGTTAAATTTCATGGGGCCAAATACATCAAGCACTTTCTGGGACCCGTCTGGTGGCTGAGTCCACTGATATTTATCATCGAGCTCATTGGACACTTGGCACGGATCCTGTCATTGTCCATTCGTCTGTTTGGCAATATAACCGGTCATGAACTGGTGCTGGGGATTCTATTTTTGTTGGCCGGCGCCTTTTTTGCACCGCTACCCATCATGGCGCTGGGAATTTTTGTGGCGCTTTTGCAGGCGTTCGTTTTTTTACTTTTATCGATCATTTATTTTTCGGGGGCCATGGAGGAAGCGCATTAAAATAGCTGTTAATGGGATAACGGAAGAAGCCCAACAATATATCCAGAAAAGGAGGTAGTCGATAGTATGGAAGCAAAAGCATTGGAGTTTTTTATCGCCTGTGTCACGGCAGCTGGTTTCGGGATTGCCATCGCGGCATTTGGTTGCGGCATCGCCCAGGGTATCGGATTAAGGTCGGCGGTTGAAGGTATCGCTCGCAATCCGGAATCTTCGGGAAAAGTAACCGTTACCATGATCATTGGTCTGGCGCTGATCGAATCGCTCTGTATTTATGCGCTGGTGGTTGCCTTGATCATTATTTTTGCGCATCCGCAGGCCGCATCAATTGCTGCCTTGTTTGCTCACGGCGGCTAATCGTTTTTTTTTGTCTCCTTATATCTTAAAAACGGGGTGAATCGGGTTTCTGGTTCAACCCCGTTTTTTTTTGTTATTAAGCTCCGCTTCAGCAATTACCGGCCGCTCCGGGCGATCGATCCATTTAAGACGCTTGAATTTCTACTAAAATTCACCTTCGACTTTCGATTTTTATAAAATTATTGTATAATAAATAAAAAAAGAAATATTAATAATATGAAGAAGGTGAATGGATATGGATATGTCTGTATCTGATAATAGGAGAGATACGATGGATGAACAGCAATTTTTGGCAAAGCTTGATCGCATCAAAGATATCCCAACCCTGCCTACAATTGTCTTTGAATTGAATAAGCTTTTGCGGGATCCGGACACTTCAATTAAGACCGTCTGTGATACCATCGAAAAGGATCAGGCCATTACGCTGAAAATATTAAAACTGGTCAATTCCGCTTTTTATGGATTTAAATCCAAAATCAGCGATCTGCGCAATGCAGTTGCGCTGCTGGGCTATAATGCGGTTCGCAATGCCATTGTTTCGCTTTCGGTTATCAACTCCTTTCCCAAACATGTTGCCTTGATGGATTTTGATATTACCCTATTCTGGAAGCACTCCCTGGCAGTGGCGGTAACCAGTAAAAACATCGCCCAGCTATCCAAAAAAGAATCTCCCGATAATTGCTTTGTCGGCGGTCTGCTGCACGACACCGGCAAAGTCATTCTGGCACAATATTTCCCGGAACTTTTTGAGGCCGTTTGGACGACATTGCAGAAGGAAGAGGTATCCTTTTACGAGTCAGAGCGCAAAACGCTGCCTATTGATCATACCAAAATAGGCGCACATCTGGCGGGCAAATGGCAACTGCCGGAAGGTCTGGTGGATGCGATTCGCTGGCATCATGAGTTTCAGCCTGAACTCAAGAGTGCAAACTTTGTGAGGAACATTTATTTGGCCAATTTTATTGTCAATGCCTACGATTTGGATCCGGAGCTTCGGCTGGATCTGTCAGAAATGCACCCGGATGTCGTGAAATTCATGATGAATATGATGGAAGATATTGGAGACTGGTATACCGGGCTAACCGATGAAATTGAAGCTGCCTATGCCTTATTTCTGGAGACAGACTTTTAGAAACGCGCCGGTGCTGGAATTTTTTATTTCAGCGACTTCTTCAGGTGTGCCGCATCCCACAATGTACCCGCCTTCATCCCCGCCTTCCGGGCCCAGATCGATAATGTGATCGGCCGTCTTAATGATATCCATGTTATGTTCGATGACCACGACCGTGTTGCCCTGATCTACCAGTTTGTTTAGCACAGCGAGCAATTTCTGAATATCATCGGCGTGTAATCCCGTGGTGGGTTCGTCCAAAATGTAAACGGTGCTGCCGGTTGCCCTTTTGCTGAGTTCTCTGGAAAGCTTAACGCGTTGGGCTTCGCCCCCTGACAGGGTAGGGGCCGGCTGGCCGATCTGGATATATCCCAGTCCGACTTCGACCAGCGTTTGCAGAATGGTCTGTATTTTACCGATTCTTCCAAAAAAATCCAGCGCCTGGTTGACGGTCATATCAAGCACTTCGGCGATGGTTTTCCCTTTGTAGCGGGCCTCGAGTGTTTCGCGGTTATAACGTCGGCCCTGACACACATCACAGGTGACATACACATCCGGTAAAAAATGCATTTCGATTTTAATGATACCGTCGCCCTGGCAGGCCTCACATCGACCGCCTTTGACATTGAAGCTGAAGCGACCTGGTTTGTATCCCCGCATTCGGGCTTCCGGCGTGCGTGAATAAAGCTCGCGGATATGGGCAAAAGCCCCCGTATACGTACCCGGATTTGATCGGGGCGTCCTTCCGATCGGGCTCTGATCGATGTGGATGACCTTGTCGACGTTTTCTACGCCCAGCAGCTGCCGGTGAGGTCCGGCAGGCACCCGGGCTTGAAAGAGCTTTTGCATCAGCGCCTTATACAGCGTTTCCAGCACAAGGGTTGATTTGCCCGAGCCGGAAACGCCGGCGACACAGATGAAGCAACCCAGCGGAAATTTCACATCGATCTTCTTTAAATTATTGGCGCAAGCCCCCTCGATTACCAGATAGGGGCCGTTATTCAGACGCCTTGTTGCCGGGATTGCGATTCGTTTGCGACCGGACAAATACTGACCGGTTAACGAGGTGCCATGTGTGCTCAGTTCAGAAGGCGGGCCGGC
>JASFPY010000119.1:0-6716 GCA_050115755.1 Desulfobacteraceae bacterium
GAACGCATCTCAAAAATGTGGATCAGAGTTCAGGGCAAGGCGCGGTTCGGCTCAAAAGCGGAGCATACACGGTAGTATGTGAGCATTTTGAGCCGAACCGCAACACAGCCATGAGCGCTTAGGCGCGTTTTTGAGATGGGTTCTTGATGAAAATCGATAAAAGCGTTAAAAGAAATCGAGTTTTGATTGCTCCCATTGCAAACTTTTTCAAGCGCATTTGACGGATTGCCGCGTGAAAACCGAATTCAGCCAGCCAGATGATCATCCCTTTGTTGAGTCACCCCATCAAACGCTGTTATCAATGTCTTTACCGGTGCTGGTGTCATTGGTGGCCGAGCCCTTGACGGGCCTGGCGGATACTGTTTTTGTGGCCCGACTGGGTGCGGAATCCCTGGCTGCCATGGGTGCAGGCACGGTTGCGCTTTCAAGCATTTTCTGGGCTTTTAATTTTTTAGGAATCGGAACCCAGACTCAAGTGGCCCAGGCCTTTGGAAGGCAAGAAGCTGAACGTGCAGCGGAAATCGGAGGGCTGTCAGTGGTATTGAGCATTGCCATCGGCGCACTCATGATGTTTGTGGGGCTGCTTTTGGTGCCCAATATATCGACACTCATGGGAGCAAAGGACACCGTTCATGATTTTGCTTCCCGCTATATCCGGATTCGATTGTTTGGATCCCCGGCTATTCTGGTATCATTGGCGGCCTTTGGGATTCTCAGGGGGTTGCAGGATATGCGCACCCCATTTCGGATAGCTGTTAGCATTAATATCTTAAATGTCATATTGGATCCGTTGCTCATTTTCGGGTATGGACCGTTTCCGCAACTGGGTATTTTGGGTGCCGGATTGGCCAGCGCCACAAGCCAGTGGATTGGTGCCCTCTGGGCTCTGACGGCCGTCTTCCGCCGCCTGGGAATTCCGAAACACATCGACGCGCGGGATGTTTTAAAACTTTTTAAAATCGGCCGTGATCTGTTTGTCCGCACCGGGCTGCTGACGGCTTTTTTTATCATTACCACCCGGGCAGCAACGCGCATCGGCGCCGATGCCGGGGCGGCTCACCAGGCGATTCGGCAGATTTGGGTGTTTACGGCGCTTTTTTTGGATGCTTACGCCATAACCGGGCAAAGCCTGATCGGCTTTTTTGTGGGGCCCGGCCGCCTCGAGCAGGCCCGGCGCGTGGCTCGGCTGGTTTGCGCGTGGAGTGCTGCCACCGGCTTTATTTTAAGCGCAGCCATGTGGCTGGGACAGGGTATGGTGGTCCGGTTTTTGCTCCCGCCATCAGCGGTCGACATTTTTTTCTCAGCCTGGCTGATGGCCGTGATTACCCAGCCGATCAATGCCCTGGCTTTTGCCACCGACGGCATTCATTGGGGAACCGGAGACTTTCGTTTTTTGCGCAATGTTATGATTTCGGCGACCATTTTCGGCGGCATTGCTATTTATCTGCTCGATGAGACCGTTTCAGGGGCCCTGAGCTGGATCTGGCTGATCACTGCGTGCTGGATTACGATTCGAGCAGTCTTTGGTGTGATGAGAATCTGGCCGGGGATCGGCAAAAGTCCCTTAAAAAGCGACCTTAAAAATGAATCTAATGCCCGATAGCTGCCTTAAAATCCGCTTCAAAATACTCACGTACTCACGTGTACGCTCCGTTTTTGAAGCGAATTTCGCCTTGCTCCCGAACATGATCTTTTTTTTAAGATAGCTTTTAAAAATACCAAGACATCTTTCGAGGGAGATTGAAATGCAAAAATTCAGAGCGTGCCACCACTCAGAAATCGGGCCCATTGAAATTGTTGGGAATCAAAAAGGTATTTTAGCCGTTACATTTGGTGCAGACGAATTTGAGATCGACCGCAACCTGCCTGCCATCATGACAGAATGTCTGCGGCAGATGACTGAATATTTCAAAGGCCGGCGTCAAAAATTCAGCGTGCCACTGATTATGGAAGGAACCAATTTTCAAAAAGCCGTCTGGCGGCAGTTGCAAAAAATTCCCTTTGGCCGGACTGCCTCGTACGGGGATGTTGCCCGGGCCGTCGGCAGCCCCAGAGCCTTTCGGGCCGTGGGTAACGCCAACAACAAAAACCCGATTTCCCTGATTATTCCCTGTCACCGCGTGATCGGTAGTGACGGCAAACTGGTCGGTTTCGGCGGCGGTATATGGCGTAAAGAATGGCTGCTTGAACATGAAAAACGGTTTCAATAATACCGAGATTTGCTTTTGCCTATTTTGCAATTGTCGGCATAATGGTCAATCCTTTCATTTCAGGGAATGAATTTTGAATAAACGCAATCCAGTTTTGATGCGTTGGGCATTGACCCTCCTGATGTTTGCCCTTGTTGCATGTTTAACCCCATCCGTTTTTGCCTCTCCGGAATTTTCAGGACAGACCGGCCAGGCGTGCTCAGACTGCCACAAAAATCCGGATGGTGGCGGCGCCCTTGCATTGCGCGGTGAGCGCTATAAAGCCGACGGCTTTTTCTGGGGTGAGGCAGAGCGGCCGCTGTGGGGCACCCGGCTGCTGAAAACCATCCTGGGCTTTTTGCACGTGTTGTTCGGTGTGGTCTGGTTCGGGTCCATTGTTTACGTGCATTTAATTATTAAACCGCAGTCACTGATCGGGGGCATGCCCAAATCCGAAAAGCTGCTGGGACGGGTATGCATCATCGTGGTTGGATTAACCGGTATCGGTTTGCTGACATTTATTGCCTCCCTCAATGACAATATTTGTAATCATCTGCCGGCACAAAACGCCATTCTGAATTTATACCTCTGTAATTATTAAAAAAAATGATTTGATCGCTGATGGTATGGATTTTGCTCAACGTTATCGTATGATTTCGTTGTCAGGGGAAATTATGAACAGGAAAAGATTACTGGGAATTTGTTTAATATTTCTGATGGTCGCCTTTATTTTTATTCAGCCGGCTTATGCCGGACCCGGCGGCCAGATTGCCAAAGTCCTGGCCAAGACTTTCTGGGGGAAAATGGTTCTAGGCCTGCTGACGCTCATATTGCTGCCGGTTGGCATTTATCTTTACATCAAGCAGAAGCTGGCGGAGCGGCGAGCTTATAAAGACCTGAAGTATATGGCGCGGCACGATCCAAATTTCGAATGGCCGCGGGCCAAAGAGCGTATTCTGGATTGTTTTTATCGGGTCCATAGCGCCTGGAAACAAGAAGATGTATCCGAAGCCTGTAATTATATGACCGACTGGTACTGGCAAAACCAGCAATTGGTCTATCTAGACCGATTGCACCGCAAAGGCCTGCGCAATGTCTGTGCAGTTCAAAAAATCCGGGTAATCCGGCCGCTGCTTTTTATTTATCGCAACGATGATGTTGCCCATGAGGGTTCCGTGCTGGTGGTGTCGATAACCGCCCATATGATGGATTGCCTGGTTAAACGCGATACCGACACGCTAGTCGAGGGCGATAGAAAATTTAGAGATCACGAAACCATCTGGACCTTTGCCCTGGTCGAGGGTCAATGGCGGGTGGCTAACATTGAAGAGGCCGGGTGCGAATTTGACTATATCTTTCAGGTTAAGAACGTGCCCAGGGTTGAAGAAACCATAACGAATCTTACAAATAGGATCAAATTCGATGGAAGGCAAATGGGTACCGGAGGCATCTACATCGCCAATTCCAACGATCCGTTTTAAACAAAACTGGGTTTCGAGGCGTTACCTTCCCTGATTGCCTATCGTCACCGTTCTTAGCGGCGCTAAATTAACGATCTTACCGTTTTCATTTACTTCAACGGCCGCTGCACGTATTGCGGAATACCATATGCCGACAGCACCGCCGGAATGATCTAAAATGGTAAATCCCCATGGCTGCGTGGCACTCCCCGAGCCCTGCTGAGAAACCCGATCGATCAATGTGCGGAAATCTTCCGATTGCGGATCGACTGCCACCCAAAGATTTGAATTGAGCTCATAATTATTGTTTATACCCACGATGACAAAAGGCCGACTAAACGTTCCCCTGTAGTAATAGGTGTGGTCGGGTAGAATCTGATAGGTTTCAAAAGATTCTGTAACCGCCTGATTCGATTTTAATTTTCCGTAATTTGCCATCGTACAACCACTCAGCGTGGCGAATAAAATCATAAAAAGTATCATTACCGCAGCTAGATATCTGTTCATATGCATTTTAAATCCATTCATCTTTGTTATTTCCCCTATGATAAATGTCCAAACGTTAGCTCAATTTGTAACCACATACCAGCATGTATACCAAAAATCAAATTCATTGAAACAAATACTTGACAAATAATTTTTTTATTTTATAATTCGATATATGTCGAATAATACAAGCGATAAACTTGAAAAATATGCCGGGATTTTTAAAGCGCTGTCCAACCCCAACCGATTAAAGATCTTTATCAGCCTGGCCACCTGCTGCAAGCCCGGCACCATCGGCGTCTTCGAGCCGGGAAATACCGCCTGTGTGGGGGATATTGGTAAGGATTTAAACATTGTATCATCCACAGTGTCTCATCACATCAAAGAACTGCGCGGGGCGGGTCTGATTCAAACCCGGCGCCAGGGTCAAAATATCGAATGCTGGGTGGATCCTGATATTCTGGAAGAATTGAAGTATTTTTTTTCGTTTTAACGCGTGCTTTTTTTTGAGCAGATATTTCGAATAATGTCGAACTATTAAACAGTGAAGGGATTACAGCATGGAAAACAAAAATTCAGATGAAATTCGCCAGGCGGTCAGAAGGCGATATGGTGAAATTGCCAGACAGGATACGCCAGGATGCGGTTGCAGTCCCACTGCATCCTGCTGCGGTCCCTCGCCGGGGTCCATTGAAAAAATGTCTCAGGCCTATGGTTATACCAAAGAGCAGATAGACAGTGTGCCGGAAGGTGCTAACATGGGGCTGGGCTGCGGGAACCCCCAGGCGATTGCTTCGTTGAAGCCGGGCGAGATGGTTTTGGATCTGGGCAGTGGCGGGGGATTTGATTGTTTTTTGGCTGCCGAATCGGTGGGCGAATCCGGCCGTGTTATTGGTGTGGACATGACGGCCGATATGGTCATCAAAGCGCGTCAGAACGCCGAGAAGCTGGGCGTAAAAAATGTTGAGTTCCGGCTGGGTGAGATCGAGCACCTGCCCGTGGCGGATGCCAGCGTGGATGTGATTATCTCAAACTGTGTGATCAACCTTTCGCCGCATAAAATTGACGTATTTCGCGAAGCCTGGCGCGTGCTCAAGCCCGGCGGCCGCCTGGCGATTTTAGATGTGGCGGCACTTCAGACACTGCCCGCTGAAATCAAAAAAGATATTTCTCTGATATCCGGATGTGTCGGGGGCGCGGAGACAATTGAACATATCGAAAAAACACTGCGCGAAGCCGGCTTCAAGGATATTAGCATCCAGCCCCGGGATGAAAGCCGTGAGCGTATCCGTGAATGGTTTCCGGGGCGGAATCTGGAAGACTATGTGACCTCGGCGACGATCGAGGCAAGGAAGCCTTAAAATTTTATTTGATATGAAATGAATTCTTTATCATTTCCAACCAGGAGAACGTGACCGGTTTTGAATCTTTGTCTATGCCGTGGGATTTTCGGGAAAACGCGCTATCCAGATATTCCCGGACAGGCTCGTCATTTTCATACCACATGGTTTTTTCGTTTTGTATTTTAAATGTATCTTTCATTGTCTGGACGCCTGCTGTGCGATTCTCGGACAAACTTTATCACTCAAAAGATGAGGTTCTTATCAAAACCCTGCCCAAAAGTACAGATCAAAACTCATTTTTTTAAAAACAATTTTGTTTCCATAACAGAATTAGCAAAAGAAGTTAATATCTTATATATATTGTGGTGTTTCATTCTTGACATACAAAATGTGGTGATTATATAATTTCATAACTAAATTTAACGATTATTGAAAAACTTTTTTGATCAGCTGAAGCTCAAAGTCGAAAATCACACCGAAAATCGCACCTCGAAAATACGACATCCTGAAATCCGCCGACCGACAACCGACGCCAAATCCGATATTTGGATAAGATTATAATAAGTTGATTAACAAATGATGGGGCTCAAAAAGGACATGGGGAAATAAAGATGCAGCATCTTTTAGAAATAGCAGACAAGATTCCATGGGTAATGGCACCGGCGATAGTGATATTTGCAACGATTATAATTTCCGTGTCGATTGTTTCAGTAAAGTTGTTGCAGCCGGCATCAAAAGCAATGATCGTTGCTGTAATGCTGGCGATGAGTGCCTGGGCGGTTATGATGCGGGCATTCTGAGGAAATACGGACCGTTGATTGAGGTTTGCGGTTGCTTTTCTCGCCAGGGTTTTGGCTGTTTTTAGAAAATCGGCTGTTTCTTCAACTGTATTTTTCTGATGATAGCAAATTAATTTAAATATATATGCTCATAACATATTATAATCGATTATTTATAATTCTTTTTTCGAGTCGAATTATGTTGTGGCCCCCTTCTTTCCGGCGCCTGCATAACTCTACGCCAAACCCCTCCTTATTTCTCCATAAGATTTGACCTTCACGTTTTTTATCCTCTCCTTCAGGGTGTGGATCCACTACTGTGATCATTTCTCCTACTGATAAAACTTCTTTGGTTTTGATAAAAAGACCGTTGCGGCTATAATCTTTAAGTTGACCTTCATAGAGCCGATTTTGAGTTGCGAAAAAAATTGGCCCGGCGCAAGCATGTCGTTTCTCAAT
>JASFPY010000120.1:0-6707 GCA_050115755.1 Desulfobacteraceae bacterium
GATTTTTTGGTACCCGAAATAAGCAGCCCCTGCATGACGGTGCAGCAAAGTTTTCGGTTGGCCTTGAGATTACCGGAGAAAACCGTCAGCTTCTTTTGCCTCTCACTGTAGCGAATCCGTTCCACAAACCCCAGTTGCGCCATGGTCAATCCGGTTTCCGGTTCTTTAACCGTATCCAGAATGGTGTCTATTTTTTCTTTCATTGCGGCGTCCATGGCCCACCATAAGGTATTGTTATGGGGCTGTCAAGATGATGGGGTGGTAGCTATGCGGCAGGGTTTGAGTCGGGTATGCGGATTTTCTGCACAGCGATTAAAGAAATGGCAGCCATGGCGGCCCCGCCGAAAAACGGAATGCGATAGTCAACCACCCACAGGAAGCCACCGATGGCCGGCAGAAAAACAGCGGCAATGTGATTGATGGTAAAACCCACGGCCATGCTGGGGGCAATATCCCGTGGGTCGCCGACTTTCTGGAAATAGGTTCGGATGGCGATGGAAAAATTAAAGAAAATATGATCCAGAATGAAAAGCACTGCCACCATCCATTTGGATGCGGTCAGGGCATAGATTATAAAAATGAAAATCAGGCTGGCGTACTCCAGGGATAAAACCCGGCGCTCACCGAAGCGGATAATGCTTTTTCCGATCAGCGGGCTTAAATAATAGTTGATGGCATTGTTGACCACAAAAAGGATCGTCACTTCCTGAACGGAATAATGAAATTTTTGAACCATCAGCAGGACGGCGAAAGCCATAAAAATCTGGCGGCGGGCGCCGGCCATAAAGGTCAGAAAGTAAAAAAGCCAGTACTTTTTGCGCAAAATCATCTTTTTATGCTGGGGTATGACCGTCTGTTTTGTCGGTTTCTGGGTAAATCCCCAGAGGGCTGCAGCCATGATCAGACCGCCGATCAACAGATAGATTTGAGGAAAGGTTAAGAAAAACGCCAGGCCGTATATCAAAAGGCCCACTGCAATACTTGACGCAGCGGCGTAACTGCGCTGCTTTCCAAAAACCCACGGAGAGCTGAGCTCGTCGAAATATTGCAGGGTCAGAGACATGTTGGTGGTTTCGTAATAGTGAAAGCCGAAACTCATCGCCAGGGTGGTCAGAATCAGCCCGAGGTAGGTCGGAAGTAAGCCGGTAATGGCCAGCCCGAATCCCATAATGAGAACCGACAATGCGGAAAGTCGGTGCTCTTTGATCACCATGATGACATAGACCACCAGTAACGCGAGGAACCCGGGAACTTCCCTTAAAGATTGAATCACACCGATATGATTTCCATGCAGCCCGGCAATGTCCACGGCAAAATTATTGAAAAGCGTTAGCCAGGCCTGCAGTCCGATGGTGGAACAGATGGTTAAAACCGCCAGGTACAAAAACATCGGGTTATTTTTTATTTCTTTTTCAGATATCATGCGGCTGTGGCCTTAATATTGCATTTATTTCACAATGATTGGTATATTCGGGGCATCGTGGAGTTTCTTCAATCACGGTGTGCGATTCTCGCCCCTGTCTTCTCGGGGCAGACTCCGTGGGCCGGGTTTATCATCCGCCCGATTCAGCAGTCCGGACGTCTTTATAATTGGCTTTTTAAGTCACAAGTTCAGAACGGTGAACCTAATTTTTATATATAATTTTAATTGTTTATGCCTTTTTTGTTGGGCAAAAAAGGCTAGGGTTCAAAATTTTGAACCTCCCTCCATAATAAAAAAAATGTTTAAAAACAACAGGTTTTTCCATGTTTGGCGATATTCGGTTTAAATTTATGAACCAAACCGCTAAATTTCAGGACGCCATATTCTTTTTACAGACCAGCGGGCAAAAACCGCCATAATTTTAACCACTTGAATTTTTTAATAAAAACAATAATAATAAATAATTTCGCCGAGTGAAATTATCTTTGGCAAGAGTTTTGCATCTACTTCATGTGCAGCCTAATAATTTCTTCATCTGTTCTCCTCCTTAACGGCTAATCGCAAAAAACGATTAGCCGTTATTTTTTGTTTGAATTCTGACGCCTTTTCCATAACAATATCCTCTCGTACAAAAAAAATCGTTTTAAGGATGTCAGGTTAATTTCAACATGTTTTCAACAGGGCGTACAAAAATAAAACTTTCCGCATCCGCAAAAAAATTCATGCAGAAAAACGGAATTACGGATGTAACTTTTAATCTGCGCCGCGCTTTGCCCAAAGGCGCATTAAAAGAAATCGAACCGGTATACCAGGCGCCAACGGATGCTTCGGGTTACAGATATTTTGTGGTGGAAGGCTATCATGTCTTCGTTGCCAGGAATATTAAAATTCTGGGCCCCTTAACCCTCACAACTGAAGGTGTATGGAAGTTTAAACAATTGTTTCTGGACGGTGCTGGCGGTGCGGTATCGTTTTGGATATTTGAAGAAAATTAAACTCCTTGGGGACTGCCACGGTGATGATTATCGATGCCCACACCCATTTATTTCCGGCAAAAATTCGAAATAATAGAGAAGCCTATTTTTCAGACGAATCCGCATTTAAAAAGCTGTATCAATCTCCCAGATCAAAACTGATCGGTGCCAGCGAAATGTTAGCGTCAATGGATGCCGGCCGGGTGGATAAATCCGTCATTTTCGGATTTCCCTGGAAAAACGATGGGCTTTTCAAGCGTCACAATGATTACATCAGCGAGGTAGTCAGTCGATACCCGGACCGCTTTATCGGTCTGGGATGTTTTGATCCGTTTAGCGACGGGGCGGCTGAAGAAACGCATCGCTGCCTTAAACAAGGCGGACTGTCCGGTATCGGAGAGCTGGCGTTTTATCAAAGTGGGATTGAAAATGCCGCACTGGCCAGGCTGGAACCTGTCATGGAAATTTGCAGGGGTCTGAATCTTCCCGTTTTAATTCATACCAATGAGCCTGTCGGGCATCAATATCCCGGTAAAACCCCCAATACCCTGGCACAGATCTATCAGCTGATTGACACCTATCCACAAAATAAAATTGTTCTGGCCCACTGGGGCGGCGGCCTGTTTTTTTTCAGCCTTCTTAAAAAGGAAGTCAAGCAGCGTCTGAAAAGGGTTTATTTTGATACGGCCGCCTCTCCCTATTTATACGATCCGCGTGTCTATCGCCTGGCGATTGAATTGGTCGGGGTGGATAAAATCCTGTTTGGCAGCGATTTTCCCCTCCTGCCGCCGGCAAGGTATTTTGATGAGATGAAGGCTGCCGGATTGTCTGACGAGGAGATGGGGCAGGTTTGCGGCGGCAACGCCGCCAAGCTTTTTAATTTGGATGTTTAATTAGCCACAGACTCACACAGACTTTTTTTATTAACCGCAGACCTACGCCGACGGACGCAGACATTTTTGCCGCGCGACCTGCGCGGCCAAAAACACGTCAATCGCTGCGCGATTAAATGGTACCAATATTGAGTGATTCAAAATTTAAGAAGTGATATTTTTGTTTTATAAGCTCTATATAGCTGTTAAGTGAGTTTTTTATCCCGCGCCAGCGGGATGGCGTACCTTTTAATCGCGCGGGTCGCGCGATTAAAAAGTCTGCGCAAGTCTGCGTATGTCTCGCGGTTAAAAAGTTCGTACGGGTTTGTGGCTAATTTAAAATTAACATCATATCTTTTTGGGAGCCAATTAATGAAGAAATACAAGGTTGCTGTTATCAAGTATGAAAAACCGATCGAATCGGTTCGCAAAGCCGTCGAACTATCCGGGGGTCTGGACGCTATGCCTGCCGGGGCCAGGGTTTTTATCAAGCCCAACATTGTGTTCTGGACCCGGGCCGTTGCCTTTCCCAAATGGGGCGTGATCACCACGTCCCGTGTAGTGGAAGATATCATCATTTTGCTCAAGGAACGCGGCATCGATGATATCACCATCGGGGAGGGCACCGTCACCATGAATCCCAAAGATTCTGCAACCCCGGCCCACGCCTTTGAAACCCTGGGATACGGCGCTTTAAAACAAAAATACGGTATCAAGTATATTAGTGTGTTTGAAAGGCCTTTTGAAAAAGTTGACCTTGGCGATGACGTCGAACTGAACTTCAACTCCGATATTTTAAACAGCGACTTTGTGGTGGATCTGCCGGTGATGAAATGCCATAACCAGACGGTGGTGAGTCTGGGCATCAAAAATCTGAAAGGCACCATCGATATCCCCTCCCGCAAACGATGCCACACCATGACGCCGGGCAAAGACCTCCATTTCTGGGTCGCCAGGCTGGCCGACCGGATGCCGCCGATGCTGACCCTGCAAGATGGGATCTATACCAACGAGCGGGGACCCGGTCCGGATGGGCGCATCCACCGCAGCAACCTGCTGGTGGCATCATCCGATGTGCTGGCAGCAGATCTGGTGGGAGCGAAACTGCTCGGCTATGAAGCACAGAATGTTCCCCATCTGGTGCATGCCGCCCGCAATCGTAAAAGACCCCATGATCTGCGCGACATCGAAATTGTGGGCGAGGATATTGAGGCCCTGAGTAAATTTCATGAATACGATTTTGAATACAGCGAAACCGACGACGGCATGATGCCGCTGCCTTTGGCCAAACAGGGCATCAAAGGCGTTTTTTACCGTAAATACGATCTTTCCATGTGCACATACTGCTCCGGCATAAACGGTGTCATGCTATCGGCGATCCGTTACGCCTGGAAGGGTAAACCGTGGGATGATATCGAGATTCTGACCGGCAAATCCATGCAGCCCGCGCCCGGCATGAAAAAGACGATTTTGCTGGGCAAATGCATGTACCAGGCCCACAAGGACAATCCAAACATCCGGGAAATGATTGCGATCAAAGGATGCCCGCCTTCTCCCAAAACCATGCTAAAAGCCCTTCACAAAGCCGGAATCGATGCAGATCCGGGATTGTTTGAAAATATGGATCAACTGCCGGGCTTTTTCCTCTCCCGTTACAAAGACAGGCCCGAGTTCGATGAGTCGTTCTTTCAGGTTCAAAAGTAGACAGGATTTGCAGAATTTTTTTAATTAGCCACAGACCCACACAGACCCACACAAACTTTTTGTTCGGCCGACATCGGCCGAACAAAAGGTGTCATTCCGCTTTGCGGAAAAAAATCCATGTTAATCAGGAGCGAGTTGTTTTGGTAAACAATTTTATCTATTGAGTATAATTTTAAAAATAATTTGCTTTATCACCCGCAGGGCATACACTTTTTTATCGGGCAACGCATGCCCTTAAATCGCTTCAGCGATGGTAGGGCGCGCGAGGAATTGGTACTGTCTGTGTTTGTCTGTGTGGGTCCGTGGCTAAAAAAATCAAATGCGGATTTCCTGAAGAGATTTTAGAATCGGTTCCATTTTCGTGCGGTGTTCGGGTGGGATCATTAAAACCTTGAGGGGCTGATTCGAGATCAACCCTGCATTTGCGCATTTCAAGCGATTATTTTCATAATGGTTCCGATTTTCTTGCGGGGCCATGGTTCGGAGCACATCGATCAGGTTTCCGGTGCAGCCGCCGGCATCCAGATGTTCGATGATCTGCAAAAAAACGGTGTTTAGCGAAAGCACAAAGCCATCAATGTTCGCATAGCCTTCGATGCCGCAATCATGGCGCGACACCAGGCACCGGCAGCCATATGGGCGAACAGTGTAAATGGGACATTGGCTGTCGGTTAAAAAAGGACATGGGTTCCACTCGGTGCTTTCTTCTGCCGGCGGATCAATACCTTCGGCGCACAAGCTGGCCAGCTGGTTGGTGGTAATTTTGAGCTGGAAATAGGGTTTTTGGGCCGCCAGCTCCATTTTTTCGATCCATCCTGCCTTGCCTTCTGATTCCAGCTGCTGGATGATTTTGTATCCCTCAAGTGTGGTCAGGGTGACACCGGTGGTGCAGCAGTGGGCGCAGTGCTTTTTGCAGGCCAGCTCCAGCCCGGAGACAAAATTATCGTAGATCCGATAAATTTGATCCAAAGCAGCTAATTTAGCGTTGAGTTCCATGATGTTCTCATAAAAATTGGAAATTCGAAATTGGCGCCTGGCAATTCCATCCTGCAAAAATAAACGTGGTAAGCAAACTTAAATTTGCTTTAATCTACTTAAAATGACAGAGTGGGTCAATCGTGGTTTTGACATTGATTCGAATTTGCGATAGCTCTGTTTTTAAACGCACGTTCTTTGCAGCACTTTTCAAACAGCTGAACCCTTAAAAATGGAGGGTATCCGCATGCAATGCCCGAGTTGCCGGTTTGAAAACCCGGAAGGTATGAAATTTTGTGGCGAATGCGGCAGCAAGTTGGAATTAAAATGCCCGAATTGCGGTTTCGGCAATGCGCTCAGCTTTAAATTTTGCGGTGAGTGCGGCCATAAACTGTCTGCCTCCTCAGAACCTGCGTCCGCCCCCCTTTCCTTCGAAGACAAATTAGACAAAATTCAACGCTATCTTCCCCAGGGCTTAACTGAAAAGATCCTGGCACAAAGAGACCGGATCGAAGGCGAGCGCAAGCAGATTACGGTGATGTTCTGCGACATGCAGGGCTTTACGGCGCTTTCTGAAAAACTCGGCCCCGAAGATTCTTATGCCATAATGGACAAGGTCTATGAAATCCTGATTCACAAGGTGCATGATTATGAGGGCACGGTCAATGAAATGACCGGTGACGGAATCATGGCCCTGTTCGGCGCCCCCATTGCCCTGGAGGATGCCCCCCAGCGGGCAATTCGGTCATCGTTGTCCAT
>JASFPY010000121.1:0-6696 GCA_050115755.1 Desulfobacteraceae bacterium
AAGCACCGGGGTTGCTAAGCGTTACTTTAAAAACTACCCATGCCGCGATGAGATGTCAACCGGGAAAAGAGATTTTTCAAACGCTCCGGATGGTTGCCCGCTTACCGTTACCTAGCGTTACCCTCTAAGCATGCTGAGCCCAACAGCTCAGTTTGCCTGGCACACGCATTTCACAATTTTCTCAAATTTTTTCCTAGAAATATCGCTGGAGAGCAACCTCCCTTACAGCCCCAGATACACCTGCGGGGAGTGCCATGATTATGATGTCATCACCAATGCCTATCATTTTGCCAAATCGTGCGGGGCCTGCCATCCGGGAGGCGGATGCACCGAGTACGACCGGAAAGGAAATCGATATGACGAATTTGCCAAAGGCCCTGAGAACGGCATTTTCGGCAATGGCGATAATTTCCTGGATGGTGACTATTATCAATCGAACTGGGCAGAAAGCGGGGTACTTGAGGCGGACTGTTTGATATGCCACCTTCCGGGCTATGACTGGCAAGCCCGGGCATTGGCGGTCAGAGGTGGATTTTTCTACGAGGCACCCACGTTCGGCGCCGGCTGGTTTCGGGATCTTGAGGCGACCACACCGCTCCTTCGCTCAGAAAAACCAAAAGCGGTCTCCTTGCGCGCAGACTACACCCAGACCGCCCGGGCTGATCCTGCTGACCTAGCTGAATTTATAACACGCGAGGTCGCTGATGAAAATTGCTGGAATTGCCATGCCGGGGCGGACATCAAAAAAAGAGGCAGGACCTGGGACCCGGAAACCGACGTGCACAAAGCCCGGGGGTTGACATGTGCTTATTGCCATCCTGCCGGCGAAGACCATGAGATTGCCAAGGGCCATATCCTGGCCGGATCGGTGCGGGATGATATCGACGGCGGCATGCATTCATGCAGGCAGTGCCACGTCGAAGGCCAGGATAATTGCGCGCCGTCGCCAACGCATCAATTTAGCAACTTACACATTGAAAAAATTTCTTGCGAAACCTGTCACGTGCCTTACAAATACCGACCGGCCACATCGGTTATCGACAATGCCACAACCGGCCATACGATCAGCTATTTTACATCGGATTACCTGTCCGATGATCCACTGCAGCCGATGTCCAATCGCTCAAACAATACATGGTGCCCTGCTTTTGTGAAACATGAAGGAGAAATCAAACCGTTGAACCCCATGCAGGCCATCTGGTGGGGCGACTGGGACCGGGCTTCCCGTCGGGTTATTCCGATTATATTGGAGCGAATCAGGGATGTTACAGGGGCAAATTTGGAAAATGGGTATACCATCACCAATTTTGCCCTTTTGGAAGCGCTCAACGGCTCAAAATCCGTAAACACCGCCGAAGAAATCAAGGCCTATATTAAAGCCATAGCCCATGCTACCGACCGCTACGGGTGCCCGATCGTATACCACACACCGGTGCTGGTAAAGGGCGGAATGATATATTACATGGAAAACAACCAGTTGAACAAGGCTCCCATGCCGTCCAAAGACGGCGGTTTCAAGTGCTGCGAGCCTTTTATTCTGAGCCACAATGTCGCCAGCGGAAAAGATGCCCTGGGCTCCGAAGGCTGCCAAGCGTGCCCCACCAGGCCTTCACCGTTTTTTAATCGGAAGGTTCTAATAGACCCTTTCGGCCAGGATGGTCGTCCCATCTACAAAGCGCAATGGAAAATACTGGGGTATTCAAAAAAAAGGATGGAAGCGCTAACTCAAGACCAAGGCCAGATCGCCACCGCCCGGAAAAATCAATAGCTGCCGATAACGGCGGTGGACGCCGAAAGCCGAAAACAACTGAAGCTTGAGAAAAAAAACACCGAAAAAATCAGCAGCACCCCCGTCTTTGCAATCTTTTGCCCCGGAAAAGATTGAGAAGCCGCGCATGCTGAAGAGATTCCTGAACTGGATAGCCAAAGGGGCGGAACAATCGAATAGGGCCAAAGCGATTTGTCCGACTTGAAAGATCAAGCCCTGGTAATCCTTCCGGCGGAAGGAGCCGGTGCGAGCACCATGTCATTGCATGGCAGAGGGCTGAAAGGAGAAAAAATGGTCCTGTCTCTTTTGACACCTGAACGGTCGATGCCGCACGGATAAAGTTTATGCGTTACAGACAGCTTATAACGTTACTAATTTAATAAGTAACGTTTTTGGGGGCTAATCCGGATGTGCAAGATTGGCAGGTCGATTAGATTTTTGATCTTTCAAAGATTGATTTACAGGTAATCATAAAGGGTTAGGCAAGGTCACGCTTTTTTTGCAATCCAGATTCCGCGATTGGCATGCATATTGATTATTTAAGATCAATAAAGATAGCCCATGCGGATTGCGGTCGGATGCCCGGGTTGCACGAGGCTCGAACCGTTGATCCAACCGGCCAACAACCAACGGCTTAATAAAAAGGAGGGTGTTATGAAAGCACGCAATTGCTGTAAAACCATGCAGGCGGAATTGACTGCCTGGAAAGCCAATGTTTATGACATTGTTCGCAAAATGGAAGAACTGCACGGCGGCCAAAAAGAGCAAATTTTACCCAATATCGAGAAATTGCATAAGTTAATTTCGGAAATGGACGATCGAATCGAATTTGTTCGGGATAACTGTACCCCCGAAACGGAAATCGACGATATCAGAACCGAACGAAATGAATTTGATCAACATCTGGCCGCTCTGCGCGTGAAAACCGAGGAGACGATGCGCGGGTTAAGCGGCGGCCATTAGGATGCCTGAAGCGTTCGGAGCCACATTGGCGCCACCCCGACAGCGGCACAGACGTCACTGAACGTTATTGGTGCGGAATAGGGTCAGGAGCGGAACGTCATGTCCGGAAATATTTTGGAAATCAACACACACAATTTTAAAGAATTGGTTCTGGAGTCCGAAATACCGGTACTGGTGGATTACTGGGCGCCTTGGAGTTTGCCCTGCCTGGCCCAGCAACCCATTCTGGAAGAAGTCGCTGAAGAATTGAAGGACAGGGCGCTGATTGCTTCCTTGAACGCTGAAAAAAATCGCGAAGCGGCCTATCGCTTGAATATCCACAGCATACCCACGCTGGTCATTTTTAAGAACGGAGAAGAGCAACGTCGTTTTATCGGGCTTCAAAAAGCAGATTCTTTAACCAAGGCTTTGGAGCACGCCTTGGGCTCTGCGTAATGCTGCCAAGACGATTTTTTGTGGGACTGTAATCGGCGGGTCTTCGCTTCCCGCCCCGCGCCGACAAATCGAGCACGCCGATTTTATCAGTCTCAATTCTCACACAGAGCGCCGATCTGCTGGCGGCCTGGCATGCAACCGGCGTTTCGGTTGCCGCCGCCATGCCGCGCCGCCCCCTGCCTGCCACCCGCCGGTTGCGCCGCACAGCCGAACGCCTGGGGTTGCCGCTTATTTTTTAATCGTCCGCGATATTATCCAACGCAGTCCGCGCATCTGCGGCCGCGGCTCGGGAGCCGCTTCGCTGGTGGCTTAATGTTTTGGCGCGTAAAAGAATCGGACCCCGAATTTTTTGCCGAGCTGAAACGCCGGCCCGAAACCAAAGCCCTGGAGTTCCCCCCGCCCTCTGGGTTGGCCCCAACGCTGTCGTGCGAACCATTCCAAATATCGGGTCACGGTGTAGGTTAGGGGTAAGCCACCCGCATATCGCCTTTTGAGCACAATTCGATAACAGATAGATGCAAAATCCCGCTTTGCGGGGTCAGAAAATAACATGCCCGTCTGGCAGCTTGAGTGCTGTAAGATTGGGTCCAAGTCTGTTTGAACTTTTGCCGATATGGCAAAATATTGCTGGGACACAGCATTAGTGATTCGCTAGGGTGCGGTTGTCTCAAGCGGTTTCTCGCCAGGGCTGCTGGCGGTGTCAGGGGTTTGTGTTTGTTTTTCGGCCAGCAGTTCCGACGCCGCATGCTCGCTTTCGCTACCGGAAGGATTGGTGTACATATCATTGAGTTTCTGGATATAGGTGTTGGTGTCTTCAACAACCTTCGCCAGGCGGCGCTTCGTCCGCCGACCCCAGCCTGCCGGTTTGCGATTCAACAAGCTACGACACCAGCGGCTATTCTTCTGAAAGGCGCGGGCATAATTCGCCTGCCACTCAGAGTTCTTGAATTCCGCCAGCAACTTGCGCGACACATAATTTGCCGTTAACCGGCGAATCGAAAAGTGAACATAGCCAAAAAGCAGCACCAGCAATGCCAGCAGGCCAAGCTGGGTGTATTTCCCGCCCGGCAAATTTTCCAGAAAGGGAAGTTTGAGCGTCAGCCCGTGCCAGTATCCTCCCCAGATCGTGGCAACGAAAAAAGCGACCAGCAATGCCCCCAGGATAATTCCGTCCAGCCAGATGATTTTTTTGCGCCAGCGCGCAACAAACTGCCCGATTCGAGGTATAATCTCATTTTCAAGCATTTGGGCGTTTTCTTCCAGCATCCCCACAATGCGATAGGCTCGCTCCTCCCCGACCCGTTCGATACGATTGAAAATCTGCTGTATATTGGCATCGCGTTTATTCTCGAAGCGAATTCGAACGCTCTCATCTTTTATGGGCACGGCAACATCCGAGACATAAATGGCATGGCAGCAACCGGCCGTCAGCCCATACTGGGCGAGTGCCCGCTGCCAGGATGCAAAAACTTCCTCGGTATTATCCTCAAGGGCCGTGTTGTCGATCTGGTTGAGAATATATAGGAATTTATTTGAGTCACGCCGGTTTTTGGTCCGGTTGACCAGATGCTCAAGGGTGTCACGCATGGAGCCGGATTCAGGGTGGCGGGCATCGAAAAACACCAGCACCAGATCGGATAAGTCGATAATGTGATCGGTAATTCGCAGGGTGGAGGTCCGTTGCGCGTCCGCATCAAAGCCGGGCGAATCGATGATGATCTTGCCGCGCAGGCGGGCGTTGGGACAGGTTTTGAGCTGGAGGTAGGAATCGATCCGCTGCCCTTCTCCCTCGGCCACCTCTTCGATGGCCTGACTGATCTTGTAAAAGGGAAACCGGGGATCCGCATCCAGTGCCAGACCGGGCAACACCCTTACCTGGTCATCATCCGTATATGAAATAACCGTAAACTTGTCATCAACCGCCTGGTTGCCGGTGGCCTGCAAGGGGTATTGAAGGTAATGATTGATAAAAGTGGATTTGCCGGATGAATAAATACCCAATATGGATATCAGCGGCCACCATGAGGTGCGCGTCGCATGGGACTCCTCGCTATGGAAAAATCCCAGCCGCCGGCTGATATGATCGAGGTTCTTAAAACTATCGACTACTTGAGAAAGGACCGGATTTTCCTGTCTGAGTCGCTCTTTGAGATTTTTTAACCGTTGACTGATCTGGCTATCCTTGGCCATGTCTTATTCTCCTAATTGAAGTCCGATCCAGTGGTCAAAATAAGAATCCTCACCGCTTTAGATTACCGCCTAAATCTAAACTCTGCAAAATAGTCCTTATTTTATAAATATATCAAAGTTTAAGGTTTAATTCAATTTTGGTTGAATGAAACAAGGATCAGATATTAATCAGCGATTATTCATTGAAATTAAATATCGCTTCGTATAGATTGCTTTCCTATAACAGAACCCTGGAGAACCGGTGAGGACTGATTATGGCGAGCAGTATCTGGAAAAAAGAAAGGCGGATTCCTGACGGCATGGACATAAAGGCGGACGTTGAAAAATTAAAAAATGAGTTGATTGAACTCAGACGAGACTTCCACCGGCATCCAGAGCTGGGGCTTGAGGAGCACAGGACGGCTGATAAAATAGAGTCTTATTTGAAGCCGCTTGGATGTGGGCTCAGCCGTATCGGCAAGACGGGTGTTGTGGGGCTGCTAAAGGGAAGTCAACCCGGACGCACCTTAATGCTCCGCGCCGATATGGATGCTTTGCCGGTACAGGAAATGACCGCTGTTTCTTATAAGTCAGTCCATGAAGGCAAGATGCATGCTTGTGGACATGATGGCCATATGGCGATGCTTCTGGTCGCAGCCAAGATTCTTTGTGAACACCGGGATCGGTTAAAGGGAAACATCAAATTTTTGTTTCAGCCGAATGAGGAAAATATGCATGCCGGACTTTTGATCGAAAAAGGCGTACTTGAGAATCCTACGGTGGATGCAGCCTTCGGGACACACCTGATGACACCACTGGAAACCGGAAAAATTGGGGTCGCATCAGGTGCGGTGATGGCGGGCATGCATACCTTTAAATTGGTTATCAAAGGCAAGGGCGGGCATACCGGGTTTCCACAGGAATCCATCGATCCGATCATCACAGCAACCAATGTTGTTCAGACGACCCAAATCATTCAAAGCCGCGAAATCGATGCCTTCAAACCGACCGTCATCGTATTTGGGCGGATTGAGGGGGGTGCCGCATCAAATGTAATCCCCGAGCAAGTGGAGTTGGAAGGAACGATACGGTATTTATATGATGCGGATGCAGAGGGTGAAAACCATCCTTGTAAAAAATTTGAGCGCATTGTCAGGCATGTGTGTGAGACCCACCGCGCCAGTTATGATATCAAATACCCCTATTCCCATCCGGCTGTCATCAATGATCCGGACATGACGCATTTTGCAAACCAGGCGGCTGCCGAGGTTACGGATACCAAAGACAGCATTGTTCCCTACGTAACAATGGTGGGAGAGGATTTTTGCGAGTTTGCCAATCGAGTCCCTGCCGCCTTTTAT
>JASFPY010000122.1:0-6678 GCA_050115755.1 Desulfobacteraceae bacterium
CCGGTCTGGGTACGATCAAAATAAGATGCCGACAGGGTCTGGATATGGGCAAACAGGCGGTTGCGCAGGCCCTCTTCAATGCGACGGGAGGTTCCGAGCAAACAGCGCCGCCAAACATAGCGAAATGCGCCAATCAAAAAGGCGATGATCGCCATATAAATCGCATAAACCAATAGCTGCCGCAAATCGATTTGCAAAGCGGTCAACCCGTCAACCGTCCACTTGATAATACGGGGGATGAAAAGCTGCAACACATCAACAATAATCAAGCTGGCCAGACCGATGGCGATTCTCGGCAGATTTTCCTTAAAATACGACTTGATTGGCGTTATGGATTTCAGCATCTTTTGCCTCGTTGACTTCGTCGAGGTCGGTTGTTATTGTAATTTTTATGGAATCAGGAAGTATTGTTGAATACATAGACCGCCAGAAGATTATGTGTGCCGTCGTTCTGGAAGTCAAGAATCAGCGCTTACGGTTGTTAACTGAAAACAATCGAGAGGTCAACCTGTCACATCGACGTTTGTTGCACAAAGATAAAACGTGTCTGGATTCCGCTTTAAGCCGGGATCAAATGGTCGAGGCGCTCAAGGAAATTGTTCAGAAGCGGCAGGCATTGATAAAAAACATCGATATCAAAGAATTGTGGGAGGTGCTGAATTCAGAACAAAATTGGATCGACCTGGCCACCATGACCGAATTCTGTTTTCCGGACAGCCCCTCAGGGGACCATGAATCCGCTGTTATACGCGCTTTATTTAATGATCGGCTTTATTTTAAATTCAACCCGGATGGATTCTTCCCCAATTCCGAAAAGCGGGTCGAGCAAATCGTCGCCCAGCGCAAAGCGGAAGAACGTAAAAAAAGGCTGATTGAAAGCGGAAGCGCCTGGCTCAAAAGCATGCTGAATTCCCCCGAATCCGCTGATCTTCAGATGCTGTCCGATGAAATCCGCCAATCGATTGACATTCTGAAATCCTACTACCTTTTTGAAAAAGATAGCAAAGATAATGAGATTGCCAGGGCTATGATCGCCAGGGCCGCAATAGAAAACATCCATGATATTTTTCAGATCTTTGCCGCAGTGGGCATATTTGATGAAGATGAAAACATCGAATTGCTTCGTTTTGATTTGTCCCCTGAATTTACGGAAACCGTCGCGGCCCATGCGGCGCAAGTGGTTCGCTCGAATTCTACAGTCTCAGTGGATGGCTCCCGCAAAGCTTTGACCCACCTGCCTTTGGTAACCATAGATGGTCAGGGGACTCTGGATTTTGATGATGCGATTAGCATCGAAGAAACGGGTGATTCATTTCGGCTGGGTGTCCATATCGTCGATGTGGGACACTTTATTGAAAAAAACGACCGTGTTGATCAGGAGGCCCGTTTGCGCGGCAGTTCCATCTATATGCCTGATCAAAAGATTTCCATGTTGCCGCCTGTTCTGGCTGAAGGCCTCTGCAGCCTGAAAGCCGGTGAGTTGCGACCGGCTATCAGTATTATGATTGATCTGAGTCCGATGGCTGAGATTGTGAATTATGAAATTTTTCAAAGCCTGATCAAAGTTGAGCAGCAGCTCACCTACTATGATGTCAATGCGTATGCAGATCAAGATCGAAATATGCGTGTTTTGCGGGATATTGCCGAAAAATTTCGCAAGAAAAGACTGGATGACGGAGCCATCCAGATAACGGTTCCGGAAATCAATATCTGGCTCAATGAAAATCGGGAAGTGTTTATCAATAAAATTAATCGCGAAAGCCCCGGCAGGATGCTGGTTTCCGAGATTATGATCATGGCGAACTGGTTGATGGCGAAATATTTAAAAGATCACCAGATGCCAGCCATATTCAGATCGCAACCCAGGCCGAGGGAACGATTATATAAAAATCAAGAGGGCACCCTGTTTCAAAATTGGATGCAACGCCGGTTATTGAGCCGTTTTGTTTTAAGCACCAGTGCCGAATGGCATTCGGGACTTGGTCTGGACGCCTATGTTACCGCTACCTCACCCATTCGAAAATATACCGACATGGTCACCCAAAGGCAGATTAGAGCTTCGCTTGGACTCGAAAGCGCTTACACTGTCGATCAGATCGATGAAATCATTCAGGCTCTTGAGCTGCCGTTGAGCCAGGTTGGCCGGGTTCAATATGCGCGGCATCGGTATTGGCTGCTCAAATACCTGGAAGGCCAAATCGGACAAAAAGAAGAAGCGATCGTACTGAATCGAACCCGCAAAAATTATCAGATCCTTTTAACCCGGTACATGCTCGAGTGCGATCTGCCAATATCAGGCGGCATCGAATTAAAGCCTGAAGATTTAATACAGATCACTGTTCAGCGGGTTAATGCCAGGAAGGATGTGCTGCAGGTCGCCATCGGTTAAGAGATGGCAAAGCGCATAGGGCATAGGGCAAAGGGTTTTGAAGATTATGAGGGAGATTCACTTTTTCACGCTATGCGCTATGCGCCATGCGCCATGCCAGCAAATAAGCCACTTTTGTCAAGATTTACCTGCTTTTCATCTAAACTTACATCAATCTTGAAACCCGTCATTTAACCGATATGACCTCTCCGTTGGTGATCTTTTTGAGTTCTTCAGGTGTTAACTTGAAAACGGCGTGAGGTGTGCCGGCGGCTGCCCAGATTTCATCATACTGTAACAGATCCTCATCGATAAAAATTTTAAGCGGATGACGGTGGCCGACAGGCGGGACCCCGCCGATGGCAAAACCGGTCATCTCTCTGACAAACTCAGGATTTGCCATTTTTATGGATTCAGCGAGGTATTGCGCGATTGTTTTTTCATTAACGCGATTGGCACCACTGGTAACCACCAGAACAGGCTGGTGCGACTGTTTACCCTCAAAAACAAGCGATTTTACGATTTGCCCCACTTCACAGCCGACCGCCAGGGCAGCATCTTCTGCGCTTCTTGTGGTGTTCTGCATCTGGAGGACTTCGCAGTTCAGACCATGGCCTTGCAGTGCTTCCTGTACGCTTTGTGCGCTGGATTTTAATTTTTTACTCATTTTTTCTCCTTTATCGATTAAATAACACCATGGCATTTGTATGTATTTGCTGCAAGTTTTTAATGCATTTCTAGATACTTCATAATTTTATGAATATATTTCAATTCTGAGAAAATATCGGATTCGATCCTGTAACCAAAAATACTAATAAGTATATTTAATTCGAATACTTAAGACTAATCGAGCGATTTTCACCAAGTTCCAACCTGAAATATTTTTCTTGATTAAATAATAAATACTAATTATATAGTCATATTATAAATAAATAATATTCAGAGGTATCGCGCCATGGGAATCCAGGAACGGAAAGAAAGAGAAAAGGAAAGGCGACGGCAGCAGATTATGGTCGCCGCCAAAAGGGTTTTTTCCGATAAAGGCTTTAATAAAGCCACCATGGAGGACATTGCCCAGGAAGCCGAGCTGAGTCCGGGTACCCTTTATCTGTATTTTAAAAATAAGGAAGAACTTTACGCCTCTCTATCTTTGCGCATACTCCAGTACCTTTTAATCAGAGTTGAACATGTCAATGAAGAAAAAGACGCGGGGCCCGAGGAAAAGCTAAAGTCTCTGGTTGACGCGATGTACGATGTTTACGAATTTGATCCCTTGATTATCATTAACATGTTTCATCTCCAATCCAGTGAAACCCTCAAGAATTTATCACCGCAATTGATGGAAGAAATAAAAGTGCTATCACGTAAATCACTTGGCTCCATTGCCCAGATTTTCAAAGAAGGTGTGGATAAGGATATTTTTATAGACCGGCATCCCGTGGCTCTGGCGGATACTTTTTGGGCACTGTTTTCCGGTGTTGTTTTGTGGTTGACCAGCAAAAAGATTATCGACCAGAGAAAGGATTATCTCAAACAAACGCTGGATGTCGCTTTCGAAATATATTGCCGCGGTCTAAAAAAATAATTCAACCGTTAGAACAATTTCGTAATTTCATCCACTTCAAAAGCAGGCCAGGGCACCTGCTTTTTCCCTTTATAGGCCTTGATTCCCTGGCTTCTGTCCATGACTTCACCGATAGGGGTGATTTCAATGCCTGCAGCCGCAATATCTTTCATAATTTTTATGCTGTCTTTGCTGCGGCAGCATATCAAGAGGCTTCCGGAACCGATTAACCCCAGCGGATTGATATCCAATAAGCTGCAAATTTTTTGGGTTTCTGGATAAACCGGAATGTTATCGGTGTTGACCCTTATGGACCGGCCTCCCGCGATGCTCAACTCTTCAAGCGCTGTTGCCAGCCCGCCTTCGGTTATATCATGCATGGCGCTTGTGCCCGCGTATGCAGCGGCGATTTTTGCTTCGGTGATAATGCTGATATTATCTAAAAATTGGCGGCAGCGATTGACCTCGGCGGCAGCCATGCCTAATTTTTTAAGGCGATTGCCAAATTCCCTGGCAATAATGGCCGTTCCTTCTACCGCCACCCCTTTGGTTAACAGCACCCGGTCCCCTTTTTTCATGCAGCGTTTATCAATCAGGTCGCGCCTGGCAACCGTTCCGGTCATCATGCCGGCAACAATGGGCCGGTTAACGGCATCTGTGATTTCGGTGTGTCCGCCACATAGCGTAATGCCCCACTGACGGCAAAAAATTTTGAGTTCCTTGAAAACATGTTGAATTTGTGACGGCGTTGTGCCACTGGGGAAAAAAAGGGTTGTTAAAAACCACCGGGGGACAGCACCTGAGGTGGCTATGTCATTGGCATTTACCAGCACGGCATATTGACCGATGGAATCTGTGGCGAAGGTAATTGGATCGGCCTTAAGGACCAGGACTTCACGGGATTCAATATCGACAGCCGTGATATCTTCGCCAACGCCGGGATTGATTAAAACCGAAGGGTCATCGAAAATAAACTGATTCAAGAAATCGCGCAGCAGCTCGTTGGGTAATTTGCCGGCGGGAAGTGGGATTCCCATGCGGGCAATATCCTTTATTTCGGCAATATTTTCGATTTCAAAGTCGCCGGTGGGAGCTTTCGAACCGGCACCCTCTCCGGTTCGAATCCATGCGGTTATTGCGCCGGCACGCTTTGCGACCCGAATCTCAGAAGCATGTGGCGATATGAACAGAACATTGTCTGCCGCTAGATTCATCTTTTGCGCTGCACGATGAATCAAATCCGCATCCGCTCTGCGCTGCATGATTTCAGGCCGGCTGATGACAACCGCCATGTTTGCTTCATTGACGAATCCGCAATCACGCAAATTCCGCCGGATGGTGTTTACGTCCAAGCAGCTGATAATTCCCAGCCGCAGATCTTTTGAAATCAGGTACTGGCTGGCTGTCAGTAAAGCGGGCGTCGGTTCAAGACGAAAAAGAACGGCTTTGATAAAAAAGGGCGGGTTTTTCATGTCGGGTGTTTCCATGACAGAAAGCATTTAAAATGTCAAACAGTGTGACACAGCACGAATATGGTGGTGTTGATATCCGGTTGCATGCTTTGACAATTTTCGCTTTTAGCCTTAAAAGACTATTGTCGAGGACGAGGACGAGGACGAGTACGAGTACGAGGTTATGCATGGGGCTTCTTTTCGTACTCGTCGTCGTACTCGTACTCGTTTTCGTTATTTAAAGTTACCCCAGCAATAAATTGATTCATCAATCTGAATGTTCTAAATAGTTGCCGGGACACCGCATTTGTATGAAAATCTTATTAATATACCCCTATTGCCTTGAGTCACGGCTGCAAGCTGAAGATGTCAGCGTTGTGCCCCAGGGCGTCTATTACATCGCGGCCCTTTTGAAAAAACATGCATATGATGTGCAAATCTTAAACTGGCACGCCATCAATAAAACCCCGCATCGGATCAAAGCCAGTCTGCTTGAAGCCCAGCCCGATATTATCGGTTTTTCCATTTTGCACGCGAATCGCTGGGGGGGGATTGAAATTGCACGAATTGCCAGGCAGATCAATCCGGATATTAAAATCGTGTTCGGTGGTATCGGGGCCACGTTCTTATGGGAACATTTTCTAGTCCGTTTTCCGGAAATTGATTATGTCGTTATCGGGGAAGGGGAATATACGTTTTTAAATCTGGTCAATTGCCTCAATGACGGTAAACTAAATGAAATTGAACAGATAAAAGGTCTTGCATTTCGTCGATCCGGACAGGCCGCTCGAAATGAAGATGCGGATGCCATCTGTGATCTGGACCAACTTCCGATTCCGGCTCAATATTTCAGCTATCAGCACGTCTCACTGACTCGCGGGTGTGCCGGTAACTGCAAATTTTGCGGCTCTCCTCAATTCTGGGGCCGCAAGATTCGCTTCCACTCACCGGATTATTTTATTGAGCAATTGGAATTGCTTTATGAGCGGGGGATCCGTTTTTTTTATGTTTCAGATGATACCTTTACGGTTAACCGCAAAACCGTCATTGAAATTTGCCAGAAGATTATTCAAAAAAAAATGGAGATCAATTGGACGGCGATCTCCCGCGTCGACATGATCGATGAAGATGTCCTCTACTGGATGAGAAAAGCCGGCTGCATTCAGATCAGCTATGGCGTGGAAAGCGGATCAAAAAATATACGTGAATTTCTCAAGAAAAAAATTAGCGATGAGCAAATTTGCCGGGCGTTTAAATTGACGCAGCATTACGGTATGATGGCCAGAGCGTATTTT
>JASFPY010000123.1:0-6658 GCA_050115755.1 Desulfobacteraceae bacterium
CCAGAAGGTAACGGTGGATAATCCCGCTGCGCTGCGAGATCTGGCCGACAGGCTCAAAGAAAAGATTAAATCCGGTATTGTTGTGCTCGGCAGCGTTAATGGTCCGAAAGCGTTTTTGATCGTGGGGGTGTCCAAAGATCTAACCGATCGCTTTCATGCCGGAAAGCTGATTAAGCAAATTGCCGCAACAGTTGGCGGCAGCGGTGGCGGGCGGCCGGACATGGCCCAGGCCGGCGGCACGCAACCTGAAAACCTGGATCAAGCCCTGAAAAAAGCTTACGAGGTCATCAAAACCACATAAGGTCGGAATTTGCACTGCAGACAGAAAAATTAAACCTTAACGTGCTTCCGATTTTTTCAAACAATATTCCATTATTCCAGCATTCCAACATTCCACATGGAAGGTGCCGTTTAATACCCGATATCAACGTTTGATATCTGATTTCAGACAAGGAACGCAGGGGAGTTAGCTGCTGCGGGAGCAAATGGCGGCCTTTGAAGCATCGATTAAGCCCATCACGTGCCTGACCAGCATCTGATAGCGCCGGTCAGGGTTTAAATCCATAAATTGATCCTGCCGTGTTTTAATTTTATCCAGCAGTGCAAGATCTGATTGGCATCCCAACCGGCCCAATCCGCGAATGATGGCAGCGAGATGGGACAAAAGGGCTACCACCTGATCGGGGCTTTTTTTCAGACGGTAAAACAAAGCCGGATTACCGTAGTCATTCAAAGCGCTGCGCATGTCCTTAAGAGCGGTTTTGCCGCCGACCAGCGCCAAAAAGATATGCACCTCCCGTTCCAGCGCCAGTAAAAACCGCATGGGCCAAAGCGGCTGTTCAGAAAGATCGGGGTCCATTGCTTCAGTAATTCTTTTGCGGATGGTGGCCGTTTTCTGTTGAAACAGTTTCGGCTCCCCGTCCACTTTCCAGGCAACATAGTTGACAACTTTTTTGTCCAAACCGCTTTTTACCAGCAGAACTTCCTCGGGCGTCATTTCAATATCCAGAATAGCTTCTTTATTGTAATCGCGCAGAAGCTGGTTTATCAGCATCATGGCATTTCGATCCGGATATTGCACCCCTTCGGGACGCTGGGTAAAATCCGTCAGAAGAACTTTGATTGCCTGGATCGGTGTTTTTATCTCTCCGACCATAATTTGGAGTGAATTTAAAAAAGGCAGGCGGTTGTTGCGTCGCGGCGTTTCCTTCAAAAATTCCCATAAAATTTCAAAAACTTTTTTCTCATGGCGCGCAAACTTCGGAACGTTTTTTTCAAAGGCAGTCTTGAGAAAGTTTCCCCTGTTGTCAAAGCAGTTCTGATAAAGCCGGATAATTGTTTGAGCGTCGCGGGCTGAGATTTCAAAATTTGCGGCAATGGACACAACATCCTGATCGGTCAAATTCGGATGCGGGCTGGGCTCAAAGCTTGTCTTTTTCCCCGGGCTGCGTGGGGGTTTAGAATCATCGCAGATTTCACCGTCTGCCTGATCCATTCTGGATTGGATTCTTTTTAAGACTTCAGCAGCGACATTTTGATCGATCGAGCCGTTATGCATATGAATCATCAGATTGGCGATCAGCTCAAGCCGCTTGCCCGGCGCCTGATACCGGATGGTGCTTCTTCGGTTTTGCAAGGAATTGCCAGATGTTTCATCCATTTTTCAATACATCGATCATCGTGTAAACATTTCCCTGAGCTCCCTCGCTGACTCTGGCTTCTAAAAACAGCAGCGCATCAATGGAGCCTCGGGCATAAACATCCCGGCCGTTGACGTTGTGGATAAATTCAAAGCGAACCGTTTTGTCTTCAGAAGTCAAGGTATAGGTGTGCCAGCCATGACCGGCAAGATATCTTTGCGGTATGCCCCACCGGGCAGCTTGAATTTCAGGGTCTCGTTCCTTAATAATTTCATCCTCGCTGAAGTCAAGACCCATTTGATTGAAATATCGAACCATGGCTTTTGCCGTACCGCTGGTGTCGGCCTTTCCTTTTTGATGGCTTTCTCTTATTTCCAGCACATAGCCCTTGAAAAGGTCCGGAAAGGTCCGGGCGGCATATTCCATCATGGCCTGAAATCCGACAATCTGCTTAGCCATATTGGGCGCAATAACAGCTGGAATTGATGATGCCCGCACCGAAGTCTCAAGTCGGGAGCGATCGCCGCCGGTGGTGCCCATGACAAACGGTAATCGATATTTGCAATAAAACTCGGCATTGGCGTTTACAGCCGTTGGATGGGTAAAATCAACACTGAGAAATGGTCCCTCCTTCTGTTTCAAGTCTTCGATAATCTGCTCCCTTTCCTCCGGTTTCAGCAGACGGACGGCGATCGTTTCGACTTTGTGCTCGGTTACCTGGATTTCCGGACCGGTCAGCGAAAAGGGCACGAGCGCGAAGCGATCGTCAGTTAAAATATGGCGGGCGACATTTACGGCCATGTTTCCGGGTATTCCATTGACCATTACGCTGGTGGGACTCATTTTCCCTCCTTCATTCTTGAGTCGAGCGGTTTAATCCGATCATGCGCTGCAATCGTATCTGCAAGCACACTGAGCATTGGGAATTCGCCGGCTTCCTGATTTTTTAGGTTGCGCGCGAGCGTTCGGACGGCTGCCGGAATATATTTTTCAAAATACATCTTTCCTTTAACGCGGGTCAAATACCCAAAAGCACCCAGAATTTGAAAGTTTCGGGTTAAGCAGCATAAGCGATAGCAGCGGATGAAATTTTCGGCATCCAGCCTCATCTGCTTTTGCAGTTTTTCCACGGCATAGGTCAGAAGCTGATTCTGGATGCCGCGCGGCAAATCGACATAAGGATCAATAAGCAACGACGCCAGGTCATACTGGATGGGACCCATGCGGGCTCCCTGAAAATCGATAAAATAAATCCGATCATTTTTAATCATAATATTGCGGGACTGGAAATCTCGATGCATAAGGCCCTGCACGGCATGCTTTAAGGCATTTTCAGCCAGATATTCAAATTCGTGTTTATAATCCGTGTATTTAATTTTTAAGCCCAGGTATTTATTTAAGAAAGCATCCACAAAATAGCGGCACTCTTTTTTCAGTATCATTGATTTGCTGTAACGGGAGGTCTGGTAGCACCAGGCGGTATCGAATTGGTCGAGACCGGACACGGAAAATTTGGTCAGCAAATGAATCACCCGTTGATAAAGGTCGACGGCCTTTTCAAAATTATCGCTTTGTTGCACCGCCCCCAGTAAGTCAAGATTCCCGAGATCTTCCAGAAACACATAACCGGCAAAGGTATCCGAATCATAGATCTGCGGTACCGGCAGGCCCCGGTTAAAAAGATGTCGACCGATGTTTACAAAGGCCTCGGCCTCGTCGATTCGATCCGCCTTCTTGATACCGTGATCAACTAAAATCATCGATTTTTTGCCCATTTTTAAACGATACCACTGGCGGTCGGAGCCATCGCCTTTGAGATTTTCACGACCGGCTGCCTGGATTTTTATGTTGGCAAAGAGCCGCTGAAACGCCCGGGGAACCATGGTCTCATAAACGGCTGACTTATACCGTTCCGGCGTACCGATATCCTGCCAGTAGGCATTATGAGGGGTATACGCTCTTATTTTTTCCCCTTTTGCGAGCATTCGGATATAGGCATCAATACTGCTCACTGGCATTTCGCTTGCGATGAATTTTAGAATTTTCGGATTCAGCACCTGGATGCCGGTAAAGGTAAGGGCGGAATCCCTGAAACGGTCGGATGCGTCGGTGGGCTGATAAAACGCGGTCACAAAACCTTCGGCGTCGGTTGTCACACTGTTGAACTCGGGGTCGTTAGCCAGCACAAGGGTTACCGGGTGTCTATGCTGACAGTGGAAATCATAAACCGCTTTGAAATCGATTGTGGTGACGATGTCGGCGTTAACCACCATAAAGGGCCGATCATTCCAGAAATCTTTCACATTTATAATAGCGCCACCGGTGCCGAGGATATGCGGTTCATATCGGGTTTCGATCGGGATGGTGTAGGTTTGTTGGGCGATAAATGCTTCGATTTGTGTATGCAGGTGATGGGTGTTGATCATAATGGATTCGCATCCGGCCCGGATCAGTTTGGTGATGATGATATCCAGAAGGGGTCTGCCGCAAATTGTGAAAAGGGGTTTGGGGGTGTGATCTGTGTAAGGGCGCAGTCGTGTTCCCAGGCCTGCTGAAAGAATCAATGCTTTCATTGCAGCGTCTTTAATGATTTTTGAATGGCTTCAGCGTAGAATTCGATTTTTTCAGCGTTGTCGGATCCTTTTATACCCTTGCTGGTAAAAAAGTCGATCGCATTTTTATAGCTGACTTTGGAAAGCGCTTCCGGACAATCAATCTCATGCCGTTTATGCATGAGTTTTCCGTTGGTCTCTATTTTCTTGAGGCGATCTTTTGCCTTCAATGAGTTCTGGGAGTTGTTCTGGAAAAAGTCCAGTACGATCCAGTAGGATTCAAAATAGGTTTTTAAAAAGATGGAGTACAGTCTCAGTTTTCGAAAACCGGAAGAGGTAACATTATACGTGTCAGGGATCGTTTGGTGAGGCATTAAAACGGCGTCATCAATAAAAGCCTTAATGCTTTTGCGGACATAAAATTCAGGTGATTTGTCTATATCGTAGGCAAATTCAAATTTAAATAAATTTTGTAGGAATCTGTAATTGGCATGCAGATCGGAGGCCGAAAATTGAAAAGCGTCCTTTTCAAGAATTGCCAGAGCGGTAAAAGCCGGTGGAATGAAAAACGCAATGCAGCTATTTTTGTAGTATTCCAGAGACGGTCGCCTGGAAGCATTCAATAAATAGCTCCTTTTGGAATGTGCAATATCTTTTTCTTTTGAAACCGGTTCTATAAACTTGCTCTGAACAAAATCATCCAGCGCCTGCTGAATCGCACGAACATGATCAATCACCAATGTATCGGCCAGCTTGGCTTCCTGTGTCGACAAATAGTTCAAATAGGTTTCCACAATCGATATGATCTGGCTGTAAGAAAACCGATCCCGGCCGCAGTTCAAAATTGCACCGGCGAGCAATCCATAGGCCGTGACGACCGCAGAGCGATTGATCGCGTTGATGATCCGGTAGCCGAGATTGCGGCACAGAATGTTTTGCGCTTTCGGTTTCATTTCTGCTAAGGGGGTTCCGAATTTTGTAGTCAATTCATTCATCGATATGGGGTCGTCAAATTGGATGTAAATTTTACCGTAGCGCTTTTTTAAAAACTTTCTGGCCTTGAGAACGCCTTTAAGGGTTTCGGGTTCTTTTTTGCCTCCCTCGAGTTCCTGTAAATACGACTTTTCCTCCAGAACGCGGTCATAGCCGATATAAATCGGCACAATAATCATATCCTTGCAGGCACCGTTTTTATAGGCATTGAGCAGAATGGACAGCAAACCCAGTTTGGGCATCAGCAGTTTGCCGGTGCGGCTGCGACCCCCTTCGATGAACTGTTCGATGTTATATCCTTCTTCCAGCAGTTTGTAGAGATATTCAGCAAAGACTTTTGAGTACAGGACGGCACCGCGAAATGTCCGTCGGATGAAAAATGCGCCGCCGCTGCGAAATAATGGGCCCATGGGCCAGAATGATAAATTTTTCCCCGCTGCGACCAGGGGAACCGGCATATTATTATGATACAACAGATAGGACAGGATCAAATAATCGATATGGCTTTTGTGGCATGGAACGAGGATTAACGGCCCTTTTAGAGCCAGCCGTTTGACTTGGTTCACGGCATTGTTATTGACAGTGACCCCGTCGAACATGGTGCGGATAATCCATCCGACCAGGACAGAGAAAATTTTTATGTAAGCCGGGTTATAGCCGGCGGCAATCTCTTCGATATATCCATCCGCTTTTTTGCGGACTTCATGAAGCGGGATGTTTCGGCTTTTAGCGTATTTTTCCATAAATTCTTGAAACCGCCGGTTGGTCAGAATACTTTCTTTTAATTCCTGCCTGGTTTTGAGAATCGGACCGGTTATCGTTTGGCGGTGGCGGTTGAGCTGTACCAGTAAATTGCGCCTCAACACGAGAGATTGATAGGCTATCGGCTGGTTTCGAATAGATTCATTTTGCAGATAGGTTTTCAGGTTCACCGGCTCGGAGACCTCGAAAAAGACCTTGCCGGGATTTTTGAACAATCCAAACAGACGTCGAATTCTGCCCGGGTTGTCCTCGGGACCGAATACAATGTCGGCCAGGGTAGGAATCGACCGATGGGGGTTTTTGCTGAAAAACAGGAGCTGTGGGATGATATATACCGGATGCTCAGTCGATTTTTGCAATTCGATGAGGTATTGAATGGGGTCTGTTTTGGCTTTGATAAAGCGACGATAAAACCCCTTTTTACTGACCAGCGAAAGCATGCCGGCCTTTCCTTCTAGCAGGGTCTGAGCGATATAACCGCTTTTATACGGGTTGGGAAATCTCCGGTTGTGAATAAAGTAATCGATGTGCGCCAGCACCATTTTAAATAGACGGGAAAGGGGTTGCCAGAAATAGACTTGATAGTCAAAACCGATTTGCGGATACGGCAGATTGTTTTTCTGATAGCGGCTGTAATAAAGCAAGTATTCAAAATAACTATTAAATTTTGTTGCGTAGACGACAATCGCATCATCTTCAATTTGCTGTAAC
>JASFPY010000124.1:0-6654 GCA_050115755.1 Desulfobacteraceae bacterium
TAATACACAGAATAAAAAGCCGTATTCATTACTAAACGAGATATTCAATACAGCCGCCGACGGCATGGGTTTAATTGATAAGGAATTCAATATATTTGCAATCAATACCACCCTGTCAATAATGCTCAAAGTGGATAAGGAAGGCATCATTGGCCAAAAGTGCTACGAAGTGCTCGCCGGCCCGGCTTGCAAGACGGAGCGCTGTTGCCTGGTCAGATTTTCGACCATATCGCCCTGCTCTCGGCATACAGACAGCACTGAAAGAAATAGCAGATTGCAGAGAAACGCTTTATGACGCCCAGGTGGTCGATACCTGCCTGGCGCTTTTTTCCAAAAACCGGTTTAAATTTGATGCGTGAAAAAGAATTCATTCTCGCCATCAAAACAAACAATGAATATATGGGGAAAGGCCGGAAATGAAATTTCGCTGGAAACTTCTTATTTTGCTTCTCGGTATTTCAATTGTGCCTGTAGTTAGTTTAAGAACATTCGGAATTCATAATGTTCATTTGATGGCCGGGGCCCTTGTTTCAGAGGTGAAACGCAAACAGGTTGCTGAAGCTAAAGACCGGATGCAATTAATCATGGACGAATATTCCAGATCAATTCGATCAAGCCGTGAACAATTAGAAATGGCGCTTTTTTACCAGTCGTTCGAATTGAGACGCATACTGCAGCGAGAAATAATGGCGTTCGATCGAAGTCGCTCATCACAACGATTCGTCTCGCCCGACGAAGCGGCAACTGAAATAACCGGTGTCCATTCGAAAGGTTCGGTTGAATTCGGCAAAGGGATGAGAAAGATTTCACTGGACGATCCAAACCCGTGTTTTTCAGTACCTCCCTCGGTGGATGCCGACGAGGGCAAACTGGACATTGACCGCCTGAAGCGGATGAAGCCTATTTACGAGGCGATTTCACTTTATCTCGGCAATCTTATCCTGCGGCAGTATTTCGGCCTGGAAAACGGGTTGTACAGCGTTTACCCCTGCAATCAAGAAACACCACTCCCAATGATGGCTGGCAAACAAACCTGGTACAGATCGGCCCTGGAAGACAAGGTCAATGCCTGGTCCAGGCCTTATATGGATCCGGACAGCGGCCGGATTGTCATGGCTGTTTCTTTACCTATCGAAAGAGAAAATGAAAGCGTTGTCGGGGTCACCAGTCTTCTGGTACCGCTGAGCAGTTTACTGGAACTGGCATTACCTTTAAGCGGAATTCCGGCTGGCACGATGACATATCTGTGTACTCTGGCATTCAAACCTTCTACCAGCATCGTGGGTGCCGAAATTTTGGCATCCGCCCAGGATGCAAAAATGACGAATTCCAAACAGAAGCCCATGCAAGAGAACCGCTGGCTGGATTCATCCGACACGGCGGAATTTAGGGCCATGCTGGAAGACATTGCGAGGCAAAAGAATGGTATTCGCGAAATGCCCTTCCAGGGCCGCATGAGCTATTGGGCCTATGGCCCTTTATTGCACCAGGGCACCGCTTTTGTGTTTATCGTTGCACGTGATGAAATTTTGCCGGCAAATCATCCGGTGCTGCACTCCATCCAGAGTCGAGTCAGCAAGGTCGAACACTATACCGCTGGCTTTCTGATTATTCTGGTTTTAGTGGGTGCTGTGCTGGCGCTGGCGTTTTCACGAACAATTACCTTGCCACTGGAAATGCTTTCCCGAGCAGCCCAAAAGCTTGCCAAAGGTGATTTTGATACACGCGTTTCAGTAAAATCCAAGGATGAATTAGGCGACGTGGGGCGTGTTTTTAACCGCATCGGTCCCCAGTTAAAAGAGCATTATCAAATGCGACGTTCGCTGGAGGTGGCCATGGAGATCCAACAGAATCTCCTGCCCGAAGCCCCACCGATATTCTCAGGACTGGAGATTTATGGGATGACACTCTTCAGTGATGAGACCGGCGGAGATTATTTCGATTACCTGTGCATCGATGAGCACGACCAGCCAAAATTATGTGTTGCCGTTGGTGATGTATCGGGTCATGGGATCCCGTCAGCACTGCTGATGGCAACCGTCAGAGCATTTTTGCGAATGCGGACGACATTGCGAGGCGCACTTGGAGAAATCGTGTCAGACGTCAATCGGGAATTTTCTAAAGATGTCGGAGATTCCGGTCAATTTATGACATTTTTCCTGGCCCGCATGGACAGATACAAAAACCAGATAGAATGGGTACGCGCCGGGCACGACCCGGCCATTTTATATGACCCTGACACCGATTCCGTTAAAAACCTGAATGGCGGCAAGGGGCCTGCCCTTGGCGTCTCTGAACAGACAGCCTATATAGAATCTTCTTGTGAAATCAGAGCGGGGCAAATTATCTATATCGGTACAGACGGGATATGGGAAGCACGAAATGCCGAAGGCAAAATGTTTGGAAAAGAACGGGTGGAACAGGTCATTCGCAAAGAAAGCGCGAAATCCGCCCAAACAATTGCACTTTCAATTTTAGATACAGTCAGGAATTTTTGCGGCAACGCGGATCAGGAAGATGACCTCACGTTAATGGTCATAAAAGTAAAAGAAATATAAGGTCGCAGTCTTCAGCACCTGGCATTGGTGATGAACCGAAACAACAGGGATTTGATCAGTTGCTTTTAAGGCGCCAGAGAATAAGCCAGAAGATGGCTTTTGCCCCCCTCCTCCGCCAGGTCTCCCATTTCGGTTGTCACCACCAGCAGACGACGCTCGTTGAAGGTGATTCCCTGCAACGCCAGCTCAAATTCTTCGCCCAACGTGCCGCTGGAAAATCGTCCGCCGTCATATTTGAAGATGCTGATCCAGGTTTTAGTCAGCCCGGCAGAGACCTTCAGGCTCCCCAGTATCGAGCGCTCCGCGGCTGATGCCAGCAACTCACGACGTCCGTCGGCATCCAGATCAACGGCCACAGGAGATATTTCAAATGCAGCGGTGGTGGGCTTGGAATCCTTAAAGCCTGGATTGACATCGTAGGTTAAAAATGACAGCGAGCCGCCCATCTTCTTTAAAGATTTGTAGATCCGCTTTTTGCCATTGAAAATATAAAGTTTGCCGTTGCGGATAAAGGCGTTTTCAATCTTGCCGTCACCGGTCAGGTCGGCCAGCAGGCTGCCGATGACCGTAAAGCGTCGCGGCAACTTCATTTTCAACGAGCCGGTGCGGATATCGCCACCGGCAAGCTCAAGGGGCGCGATGTGCTCCCCGTAAAACGTCTCCCGGTTGAAATTCTGGCCGAGAAGGGTTTCCGGCAACCCATCAGCATCCAGGTCAAAAGTGCCCAAAATTAGCGGAATCCTTATAGACAGCGGGCTCAGCCGGTTGCCTTCCAGCCGAAAAATTAATCCGCCCACAGTTTTGTCCGCCCAGATCGTTACGGCCAGGTGCGGTGTCTTGGCGCCGGCTGGAACCCACCATTTCAATGCCAGGATTCGGGCCGGCGTCGATGGTCGGCTTGACCCCGCCGACTCCAACGCGTGGGTGAGTTTGAAAATTTCAATAATGTTGCCGTCGGTGGTGGCCAGCCACAGGTTGCCGTCGATGAAAAGGAAATCTGCCATCAAAGCCGTATTTGGCAATTCGGCGATCGTTTGCACCTGTTGATACTGGGGTTTGATAAGCGGGGGCTTGGCCGTCGACGCCGGTTGGGAGGATGAAGGTGCCGCTGCAACGGGTGTTTGCGGTGCCGGTTTCCCCGGCACTGATGCCGCGCTCAGGGGATATCGGCGCAGCTCGTTGAATTCGGGGTCGCGAACCACCAGTTCATCCCGGCTATAAATAAAGGTCAACGCGTTTGCGGTGGCTGCTGTGGGCCCGGGTTGGGAGGGGCGCTGTTTCTGGGTCTGGTGGTATTCACGCCATTTTAGCTGGGGCAGCATCTGCTGAAGCTTTATATACAGCGGCTCGCCACCGCCGCTGTAATCCCAGAAAACTGCCGGCAGCAATGCGTAGCGGCGGATGGCATCCCCCCTTTTGATGGCCGCTGATCCATCACCCAGAGCCCGGGCAAACGAGTAGCCGTCGGCCAAGCGGATGACCTTTAAGATGCCTTTAACCGTTTCCAATTTGCCCAGAACCTTTTTCGTAACAGGGTGCACGATTTCTTTGCCCGGACCGACAACCGCGAAAATGTCGCCGAGGCAGATGCCGTGGCTGGCGTCCAGATCGATGATAAATTCGTCATTTTCTTTCATGACCACATATCCGGCCAGCGGATTGAAATCACGGGCGATATCATCTTCCAGCGCCGCAAGGGCCGGCAGGGCCGTCAGCAGCATGAAGGTCCACACGATGACGGCCCGGCGCAAAATCGATATCATTTTTCCCATGGTAGACCTCTCTTTGACGTGTTTTTTGAGCCCGGCGTTTCTTTGCCGGTTCATTAAATACAAGGGCCGACGTAATTGTCGGCCCTTGCTTGTTACACTTTTTCTGCAGAACAAATCAAGCTAGAATTTATAGCGGATGCGGAAGCTGGACCCGAAAATGTTCTCATCCGAATTGCCGTCGCGGTCGACGCCGGTTTCAAACGCATCCATTGCATCGCCGGCCCACAGGTAACCGGCATTGATTTTGAACTCGACATTTTTGTAGAGCATATATTTGAGGTAGCCGTTTAGCTCGAATCCGATCTCATCATTGGAATACGTGTCTGTAGCCGCGACGTTTGTATATTCGATATCCTCAGCGGTCATCATGTACATGCCGGCCGCTCCGACGGTCGTCTTGTCGTTGACCTTATAATCCCAGGCCACCTTGTTCATGACAAAGCCTTTGTCCAGCATATATGGCCGTTCGGTGAAGTAGCTGCTGTCATCGGTATACAGCCCCTCGAAGAGAGAGATGTTGTCGTCGCGATCCAGGTCGACGGCCAGATAGCCTTCAAAGTCATCGTCGTTGGGGTCATCATCACCGGACGCATACCAGAAGGTATAGGTGAATTTGTGCTCGCCGAACTTGATACCGGCGTCGGCATGCGCGAACCAGGCGCTCAGATCGAAGTCGGTTCCAACGGCGGTTCGGGGGGTAAAGGTATCGCCGGCCTGGGCGTTGGGATTCCAGTTGAGGTCATCAATATTTCCGCCCTGATAGAGCAGATCCCAGTTGAAAAACAAATTGTTGTAATCCCATCCGCCGTCCACACCGACCGTCCAAATGTCGAAGCTGGCCTGATCATCGAATTGTTTCAGTAGCCAGTCCCGCGGACCTGCTGTGCCCGCCGGATCTTCCTGGCTGTGGAAGTAAAGGCCAATAAGTCCGATTTTGAGCGTGTCCGTCGGGTCGACATCCAGCCGGCCGTATAGGACGTCCAGGTCGTCCAGGTCGTCGTCGGCCTCACTGGTGGCCAGCTTGTCCAGCGGCCTAATCCAGGCGGCCTCATAATCGAACATTTCGCCGAGATCGCCGTAAAGCTTTACACCGGTTGCGGTTTCCTGCCAGAAAAATGAGTTGATTGTCCACGGCGTCAGCCCCATGCGCCAGCGCATTTTCCGGTCGACCCCCGGCGTCTGCAAATCTAGATAAGCCCAGCGGGTTTCGACATCGACGCCGTCACCGGAAAAATCGCCGTCGGTGCCCTCACCGAAGCGGATGCCCCCGATTTCGATCGCATACACGCCTTTAATATTGTCGTCATCATCGGCGGCTTCAAACCAGAACCGGTATTTGAGCTCACCGTAATAGGCGTCGACGGTACTGTCCTCGATGATCCCCTCTTGCTCGTTTTGCAACCAGTCGCTGCGGTTGGTGTAGATCAGAAAGCGATTGTTCATATCGCCGTGAAATTCAAACTCGACGGCTAAAAGCGGAGCCGTGAATCCCATCACTGCCAAAATGACAAATATAAATCCTAATTTCTTCATTTTCTTCCTCCTACAAGTGGTTTGTCAAAACAGTTTTTAGCCTGTTGCCCTAAACGCTTAAAAAGAGTTTGCTTTTGATCACCCCCTTTCCGGGCTGGGATCGCTGAAAAAAAAGCAGATCTTGATTCGCATCTTACTTTATTTGGCCAGCTTGCAAATTTCCATCAGAGGGGACCCCGACTATGGGTTTATCAAGTCAGAATCCACATTTTAAATCGTTGGACAATGCGGTATCAGCTATAGGAGGAATTTACAACTCTCTGAAATAACGAATATAATGATATGTTAGCCCGCGTAACATAGGTATTGAATGAAATCAATATTTTTGACTAATTGTGCTAAATCAGGGTGAATAATTTTTGTGGCTAGAAGAAATACGCATTTTGAAAAAGGTTCTAGGGTTTTTTAAGCGTTGCCCTTCCGATGACATCCCTACCGAATTTTTTGCTGATCGAATCAAGGGTCATGTCAATTTTTTCCCAATCATCTGCGGTTTCCGCGTTGGCATCAAAGAGGCCTAATTGGAACGACGCGCTGACCGTTGAAAATCCTGAGGTCCCCACTCCGATCAGCCGAATTTTTTTGGTCGTTTTATAATCATCCAATAATCGTGCTGCATGTTTGTAAATGGTTTCTGATGACTGGGTCGGGACGGCAATGGTTAACCGCCGGGTGGCCGTTTTAAAGTCCTCATCCTTTATTTTGAGGGTAATGATTTTCGCGCGCAGGCCCGCCTGTCTTAACTGCCGGGCCACTTCCCCGGCTTGGCTTAAAAGGTGGCGTTTCAGCAG
>JASFPY010000125.1:0-6604 GCA_050115755.1 Desulfobacteraceae bacterium
AAAACCTGTTTTCAGGCAGGGATATATGGACCCCGCCGGTTTCTCCGGCAAACAGGTATTTCTCGGTCTGAAAACTCACATGATGGGCGGCATGCCCCGGGGTAAGGATCGGGGTGATCAGTTTGTCGTGAAACCCGGTTGCATCCAAAAGCCGGTTTTCGGCAACCGGCTTTATCGGCCCGTAGTCTAAAGCCATTGATCCCAGAACTTTTTTTGTCCCTTGCCACAGTCGTGATGGCTCGACCAGATGAGGAATGCCGGCCGGATGGCAGACAATTGGAGTTTGTGAAAATGCCACCGCAATTTCCCCGATGGCACCGGCATGATCCAGATGAATGTGGGTCAGCAAAATATAATCCAGCTTATCGATCTTTAATTTCTGCAACGCCCGCAAAAGATCGGGCGCGGTCGACGAGGGACCCACATCGATCAGGCAGGTGATTTTCCCGCGATATAACCAGGCACTGATAAAATTATTAAAACCGATTATGGACGGCGTCAGTGGAATCAAAAAAAGATCGTCCTCAATTTGTTGAGTCCTGGCATTCAATTTTCATATTCCCGTATCATCATACCGAAAGCGACATCATCGCCTTTTTTAATGAAATTCGCCGGTTCGACATCTAAAATACAGAATAGGCTGTGTTTGCCTGCGTGTGAAGGTTTTACGCCTGGGCATGAAAAAGCAAAAATTAATCAAATCAGGTCTTAATGTTTCTTTATGCAAAACATAAGGACTATAAGGCGGGTATTTGATGGCTGTCAATTTAGAAAAAGAAATATTTCCCTTTAATCTGTTTAGAAGTGTTTTCAAAACCTCAGATTAGGTTCAAGAACAAGGCGTCCTGCGGATTGAAAACGGAGCGTACACGTCAGTACGTGAGTATTTCAATTTGCGGGGCAACGCAGCCATTGGGCCTTAGATGGGGTTTTGAAAACACTTCTAAGCTCTGCCGACCTCCTTAAGCGTGCCCTTAAACACGCGATAAAAATATTCGTTGTCCGTAATTCCACGGCTCAATATTTTACCGATATCATCAATATTTTTACTGTTGATAATTAAATTGGCGCTTTTGTTCAGTGCCATCATGTTATCCATGGTTCGAAATCGGTCGCTGATCAAAGCGATAAACATATTGCGACGCACGATCATGCTCAGCCGTTCCAGATACAGTAATATGCCATTGGACTCCGGGCTGTCGGAGTCAAAGTTTTCATTGACAACAAATAGATCGTAATTGTGATAGCGCATCCGTTTTAGCGCATCCCGGGTGCTTTCAGCCTCGGTGATCTGGTAATCGAGCGCATCCAACGCATTGGTAATGGTTTTGCGTACCAGGGGATTCGCTTCACATACCAGGGCGGTCAAGCCTTCTTCTTCGATGAAGTCAAATGGCTTCTCGGTGGCGTCATAACCATTGTTCGAATTGGCGCTAGCAATGTCGGTGCTGCCGACCGACGAGGCCTTTTGGGGCCCAAGGGAAATTTTGCCCTTGCATTTGGGGCAAGCCACAGTGGCGCGCCTGCCCTCAGGGATTTTTTTATCAGGCACTCTAAATTTGCTTTGACAGTTGTTACAGATAATTTCCATGGTGGTTATTCCTCGATATTACGAATTTACATTTAAGTTGAGCGACCACCTTAAATTAAACCGATCTGACATAGCTTCGATCGATCTCAAGCTTTCCGATATCGGTGGTGGCCTCCCCGCGGGCACTTTTTATGGAGTCGATGCCGCGGCCCACAATACCCCTGTGGGAGCAATACCCCAGCGCCGTTTCCTGGGAAATCAAACCCTGTTCGAACAGCCCAACAATGTGCTGGTCAAAGGTGATCATGCCAAAGGCATTGCTGGCCTCCATGATTTCGTAAAATGTTTTGCCTTCCGACTCCCCATTCAAAACCAGGTCTTTGACCCTCAGATTGTGCCCCAGGATTTCAAAGGTGGCTACCCGTCCGCCCCCCACCTTGGGCAGCAGCCGCTGGGATACAATCCAGCGCATGGTATCTGCCAGCCGGATGCGAATCTGTTCGGCATCTTCGGTGGGGAACATACCCAGAAGACGATTTACCGTTGAGCCGGCATCCACCGTGTGCAGCGTGGTTAAAACCAGATGGCCGGTTTCCGCCGCCCGCAGACCGATCTCGATCGTCTCGCGATCACGCATCTCGCCGACCAGAATCACCTTGGGAGCCTGGCGCAAAGCCGCCCGCAGACCATGGGCATAGTTGTCAAAATCCATGCCCAGCTCGCGCTGGTTGAAGGTGGATTTTTTATGGGGATGCTGATATTCCACCGGATCTTCCAGGGTGATGATATGCACCGATTTGTTTTCGTTGATTTCATCGAGAATGGCTGCCAGGGTGGTGGTTTTACCGGATCCGGTGGCACCCGTGACAAACACAATCCCGTTGATTTCCTTGGCAATCTGGAACATGGTTTTGGGCAATTCGCGTTCCTCGATTGTTGGAATTTTGGATTCCAGTTTACGCAGAACGATGGAAAGATTGGCTCCCTGGGAAAATATGTTGACGCGGAAGCGGGCTTTGCCCGGCAGGCTGTACGACATGTCGCAGGATCCGGTGGTCAACAGTGCTTGTGTCAGACGACGGTCCTGGTTGATGAGATTCATGGCAATGACTTCGGTCTGAAAAGGGGTCAGGGCCTTAAAGTTGGGTTTGAAATCAACCGGAATCAATTCTCCGGCGCTTTCCACCTGCATGGGTTTTCCCACCGTAAAGTTCAGGTCCGAGACGTCCCGGTGATAATCCAGCATTTTGACCAGAATATGGTCGATTTCCTGTTTTTTCATGGTGCAACCTTTATGGTTTCATATAATGGGTTAGCGGAACCGTCTATGGTCGAGAAATCACCACGAAGCGCACGAAGATTAAAAGAATTCTATTCTATAATTTGTGTCCTTCGTCCCTTCGTGACCTTCGTGGTTAAAACTTAATATTGTTAAAAAGACGTATGTTCAATTTGTCTCCATCAGACTTCGGTAAAATCCGCCGGTGGCGCGTTGAGCAAGGGCCTGAATTTTGCCTTTTCATTGGATTTGGCGTAGGCTTCTTCGGCACTGATTTTACCGCCTTTGTACAACTGCATAATATAGTCATCCAGCAAAACCATACCGTATTTTTTTCCGGTTTGAATCATGGACGGTATCTGATGGGTTTTGCCTTCGCGGATCAGGTTGCGAACTGCCGGATTGGCGATTAAAATTTCGAGGGCCACGATTCTTCCCTTACGATCGACCCGCTTAAAAAGAGTCTGGGCGATGACGGCCCTCAGTCCGTCCGACAGGGTCGAGCGAATCAGGGGCTGTTCATGGGACGGGAAGACCTCGATGATACGGTCGACGGTTTTATAAGCGCTGGATGTGTGCAGGGTGGAGAAAACCAGATGACCGGTTGAGGCGGCTTCAACCGCCAGGGAAATGGTTTCAAGGTCGCGCATTTCGCCAACCAAAATGATATCGGGGTCTTCACGCAGCGCACCGCGCAGCGCGGTCGAAAAGGTTTCGGTATGGAGGCCGACCTCGCGATGGTTTACAATACAGCCTTGGCTCTGATGAACAAATTCGATGGGGTCTTCCACCGTAATAATATGATCTTTGCGCGCGCGATTGGCCACATCGATAATGGATGCCAAAGTGGTAGATTTGCCGCTGCCGGTCGGTCCGGTCACCAGTACCAGGCCTCTGGGGAGGGTGGCCAGTTTTGATACAACCGGCGGCAGGCCGAGTTGTTCGGCAGTCATGATCGTGCCGGGAATTTCCCGGAAGACGGCGCCCACGCCGTTTCGTTGCATAAAAAAATTGGCGCGATAACGGGCCAGGCCCGGGATCTCGTATGCAAAATCAATATCGCCCGATTCTTCAAATGTTTTAATTTTGTGTTCAGGCGCGATTTCATAGAGCATGGCTCTGAGGTCATCGCTATCAAGGACTTTGTACTTGATCCGTTCAATATCGCCTCTGATTCTAAGCGCCGGGGGTTGCCCGGAAGCCAGGTGCAGGTCCGAAGCGCCCTGTTCATTCATCAGTTTAAAAAATGCATCAATTTTTGCCATTCACCACTCCTGGTTTCATCACCATCTGGTTTGAGGTTCTGTTGGGAATCACTTCCGGTTCCGATAAAACCGCCTGAAACGAAAGCAAACGCTTATACCAAAATTCGAGAGCAAATTGATCTGGTTACGGGATGCTCTCGTGCATTCGTTTCAGGCGGTTTTATTGAATATTTCAGATTAATTGAATCGGACAGCTATCTCGATTTTTTTAGCAATTTGACCTTGGCATCTTCTTCGTCCGATTCTTTCATGCCTTCTTTTCCAATTTCGAGCAATCGGGAATGGGCTTCGATGATCGAACTGATCTGAACCTCGATTTGAGTCCGTTGTCGTTTCAGCTCCGTAATATCTTCGTGCAGCTGTGCCAGACGATTGTGGGCTTTGTTCAGAATTTTTTCAGCTTTCACTTCAGCTTCAGCGATAATCAGTTCGGCCGATCTGCGGGCGTTATCTTTCATCTGGTCCAACACTTTTTGGGAATTAAGTAAGGCCCGTTTGAAGGTTTCTTCCCGCTTTCGATATCCCTGGATTTCCAGTTCCAACCGCCGGACTTCGTCACCCAGATTCTGGTTTTCTTTCTGCAGACTTTCGACAGTCTCCGCCATCTGCTCAAGGAAGATATCAACCTCTCGAATGTCAAAGCCTCGGAATCGGGTTTTGAATTGCTGCTGCTGGATGTCAAGGGGGGTAACTTTCATCGGTGTGCACCTGCCTTTCCTCTTACCTTAAGGATTCAGCCAAGCCCTGCAGGCTGTCGACCAAGAAGATTCGCAGAAAAATGATAATGAGAATGACAATAATCGGAGAAAAATCGATACCGCCATACATCATCGGCAATCTTTTGCGAATTTGATAAAGGACCGGTTCCGTCACATTATGAATAAAACGCACGATCGGATTATACGGATCCGGGCTTACCCATGACAGAACTGCGCGGGCAATCGTGATGAACATAAAAAAGACCAGCACATAATCAAGTACCGTTGCCACCGCAATTAACAGATTTCTAAATACAAGCATGTGAACGTTGTGCCCTCTTGGTATTTTTGCAATGAAGTTTTCGCTAAAATGAACTTCAATGCATAAAATTAATTACAGAATCCAAGATAAGTCAAGATATTTCACGGAAGTTCAAAGTTTTAGTTGCCATCCCCAGCACGGGTTTCTCTGGGATCCACATCCGATACGCAGGTCTGCCGTCTAGGGGATCAGTTCAAACCTCCCTTGCAAAATGCCGCAGCTTTTGAAATCCGGTGATGCTTATCCGCCTGATACGGTTATCATTTGACAAAGAGCGTGGGTTCTATTCGAATTGAGCGATAAATACTCAATTCGGTGTTATTGGTTATTTAACTCAATGAAGTTCTAGTTAATATCGGGCTCCACCGCTAAAAACTTAAGTCGGAATATCTGAAGATTTTTTTTCGGGTCTTTGTGGTGCGAATGTTAATGATTATTAAGAATATCACTTCCTTAACAGGATTGCAAATTTTGCGGTGTGTTGGCCATCCGGGAGTGGCTTCACATAATGTGTCAGGGGCGGTGGAACTGTGTATGCTCAGCATTAAAAAGCATGGGGTATGGGGCCTTAGGGCAAAGAGCATAGGGCATAGGGCATGGAGCAGGAACAAAAACGGCATATCAAAAGTCGTATTCACTATGCGCCATGCGCTTTGCCCTTTGCGAACGTTGGACTAGCCGCCGGCAATCATTGGAATCAAATAGACCTCTGCATCATCGGGGATAAAGGTATTTTTGAAATTGGGTCGGGTGACATAGTGTTCGTTTATACGGACCACGGCATAGGGATGCGGATCCTTGAGCTCATCGAGCAGGTCTGAAACCGTTATACCTTCCCGCCAGGCGATCTGCATGCCGGCCACCTGAATCATGAATCGACTCCGTTGGCCTTGAGCAATTCCAAGACATCATCAAAATCGATTCCGAGTCGTTTGGCTGTTTTCTGTGTCGGAATCCCATCCGGTGTCCATCCTCTGCGCTGATAAACCGCATCCTTGAGTTTTTCATACTGTTCCTCGCGGTGTTTACGAAGAACCGCTATTTTTTCAGCGGTGCTTTTGCCGTCAGTATTGAACTGATAAGTTTCGGTCAGCTGTTTATCATAACGCTCGGTGCGGGATTCATATTCATCCTCCGTTACCGGCCCCATGGCGCGGTAGGGAATTGCATCGTGTTGGCGGCGACCAAAACCCATTCGCAGGTTAAATATCCGCTGAAAATTATAAACGGTTTCGCTCATCTTAACCAGATCGTCGGGACCGGTTTCATTGCCGGTAATGGCACTGAAATAATCCGCATACCACTGGACATGTTTCATTACCTTGGCCGGTTCGGGAGTTTCTTTGTTGTCTTCCGGAATAACATCATTCCAGGGCAGCTTGCACAGGCCGCAAAGTCCGAACCAGGTTCGAAACATGGGAAACCAGTGCAATGCCTCGGCTTTTTGCTCGAAAGTCGGAATAAAGTTATGAACCATATCCAGAAATATGAGCCAGGCCTCGTCATGCT
>JASFPY010000126.1:0-6565 GCA_050115755.1 Desulfobacteraceae bacterium
GCGCCGTGCCGAAGTACTGCTGGAAGGCGTGGTCGGTGCGGCAGTCGCCATCGAACCGGATACCGGCAGAATTTTAGCGCTGGCCAGCAGTCCCTCCTTTGATCAAAATTCTTTTGTTGGTGGTATCACCCACGAACAATGGGATTTACTGATTTCCAATCCGTTCAGACCGATGTCAAACCGTGCCATCCAGGGTGAATATCCGCCCGGATCGACCTACAAAATAATAACGGCTCTCGCCGGGCTTGAAGAAGGCGTAATTGACGCTCAGACCACATTCAACTGCCCCGGCTATTATCGATATGGTAATCGGGTTTACCGCTGCTGGAAAAAAGGGGGTCATGGAAAAGTCGATATCCTCAAGGCTGTGGAAGAATCCTGTGATGTATTTTTTTACCAGGTCGGCGAGCGTCTCGGCGTAGATCGTTTAGCCTGGTACGCCAAAGCCTTCGGTCTGGGGTCTCCGACAGGCATATTTCTGGATCAAGAGGCCCATGGGCTGATTCCCACAGCTGCCTGGAAAAAAAGGCGCACCGGCATACCCTGGCAAAAAGGCGAAACATTGTCCGTTGCCATCGGCCAGGGGTTTAACCTGGCAACCCCCCTGCAGATGGCGGTTCTCGCCGCTGCGGTCGGCAATGGAGGCAATCGATATCAGCCCATGATCCTGGACCGCATCCAATCAGCAGATGGTAAGATTCTAAAAAAGAATGCCCCTCGGCTGGCGGGAAAACTACCGATAAGCCCGGTCAATCTTGGCCTGGTCAAACTGGGCCTCTGGAAAGTGGTAAACGGCGAGAAAGGAACGGCCCGTGGCAGCCGCCTGGCGGATATCGATATGAGTGGCAAAACCGGTACCTCTCAGGTGATTAGCAGCAAAGAAGACGAAACTTTAGCGGAAGAAGATATACCGATCCACCTAAGAGCCCATGCATGGTTTGTGGCCTATGCACCCTCTGAACAACCGACCATAGCGGTTGCAGTGGTCGTTGAACACGGGGAACACGGCTCCGGAGCGGCAGCACCGATTGCCAGGGAAATGATCAAGACGTATCTGCGCAAGCCACTGGTCAATGCGCGGGTGGCAAACCATAACGATGTGGCTACCACCCAAGAAGGTGGTTAAGCCATTTCTGGTCCTATTTTTGGTGTCAGGTGTCAGAGATATTATTGGAAAACACTCGAGTAAGAGGACGAGGACGAGTACGAGAAAGAGTGAGATGAGGAGAATTAAACATCGTCCTCCTACTCGTCCTCGTCCTCGAAAACCGGCTGAAACCCGACACCTGACACCTACACGAAGCGGGAGTGAAACGACCGATGTTTGATCGACGTTTGATACAGTACTTTGATTGGGGCTTGATGGGATTGGCGATCTTAATTGGTTGTGTCGGTCTGATCACTTTATTCAGTGCCGTGACGGCAGAAACACCGTCACCTCAGAAGGTGCTATTCTTCAAGCAGCTGTTGTGGTTTTGCGTCGGACTGGTTGCCATGGTGGTCACGTTTATTTTCAATTATAAAATTCTGGTTCGCTGGTCTCAGCCCATCTACTTTGTCGGCATTGCGTCATTGATCGTTGTTTTATTTTACGGTAAATATGTCGGCGGGTCGAAAAGGTGGTTGATCATCGGTCCGGTATCGTTTCAGCCCTCTGAGCTCGTTAAAATAGCTGTCATTCTTGCCCTGGCGCGTTACTACTCCAAGGATGCCAAAACAAGAGGATTCACCCTGCGTGAATTGATCCGGCCGGCGATGATCGTCATGCTGCCGGTTATTCTGATCGGTATGCAGCCGGATCTGGGCACCGCTGGGCTGCTGGTGTTGATCGCCGGTTCCGTCACGGTTTTTGTAAAAATTGAGAGGCGCTCTTTTGCCTGTTTGATTGCTTCCGGAGCGGTATTGGTCCCGCTGATATGGTTCTTTTTAAAAGAATATCAGAAAAGACGGATTCTCGTATTTTTGAACCCGGACCGGGATCCACTGGGGGCCGGATATCACATTATTCAGTCTAAAATTGCGATTGGTTCCGGAATGCTCAGCGGCAAAGGATATTTAAAAGGCACGCAAAATGCACTTTCATTCTTGCCCGAGGAACACACCGATTTTATTTTTTCGGTTCTGGCAGAAGAGTGGGGATTTCTCGGATCGATCACGCTGATTCTTTTATTTCTGATTCTGATTATCTGGGGGTTGAACGTAGCGTATGGCTGCCGGGAACCTTTTGGCACCATCCTGGCTGTGGGGGTTACGGCGATGATTTTCTGGCAGGCCTTCATCAATATCGGCATGTCTATGGGACTGCTGCCCGTGGTGGGTGTCCCGCTGCCATTTGTCAGCTATGGCGGATCTTCGGTATTAACCACAGCCATCGGTATTGGCCTGTTGCTAAATGTGAGTATGCGAAGGTTTATGCTCAATTAATTCCCTTGAAGGGGTTTCAAATCTTAAGAGGGGGCAATTAAATGAAAAATGAAAAAAGACTGGGTTCCATATCAACATTTTTAGGTGCCGATTCCCGTATCGAAGGTACGATTGAGTTTCAGGGCACCATCCGCATGGATGGCCGGGTGAAAGGCAGGATTTTAAGCAACGGCGGCACCTTAATTGTCGGAGAAAAAGCAGTGATTCATGCGGATATCCGTGTGGATTCGATCATCGTCATGGGGGAAATCAACGGCACTATCGATGCCCAAAAAAGAGTCGAAGTTTATCCCCCCGGGCGGGTAAACGGAGATATCGAAGCCAAGGTCATTTCAATAGAACCGGGCGGCGTATTTACCGGCAATTGCAGCATGAAAAAGAAAACGGTTCCAATAAAAAAACCGGCGGATCCACTCAAGATTCCTTCCGTTTCAAAGCTCCCCAAACACCAATAAAATTTTCAAAAAATCCTTTGACAACGGGTTGGTGCGAATGGTATAGACCGCCCGAGCCAAACCATCCTTTTACTTTACTCATTCTTAAACTATTTAGGCCAGTTGCGCAAAAATTCTTCGACGGAGGTTTTTTGAATGAAGGTTTTGGGTAAGCACCGTAAATTTCCTGCTATCAGTCTGGTAATCCTGATTGTTGTGTTGTCTCTGGCCGCTTCTTCGGCCCTGGGTTCATCTGGAGAATCGGAAAGTAGCGGCGGGGTTACCGTTATGCCGAATTGGACCGTGGGCCTTCAAATTATCAATTTTCTCATCATCCTCTGGATTTTAAACCTAATTTTATATCGACCGATTCGCAACATTCTGCGTCAAAGAAAAGAAAAAATCGATGGGCTTGAGGCGACGATCGAAACCTATAATGAAGATGCCCAGGAAAAAGATATGGCCTTTGCAGCAGGGATCAAAGAGGCCAGGGCCAAAGGCCTGAATGAAAAAGAAACGCTGCTGCAGGCCGCCGCTGAAGAAGAAAAGGAGATCATCGCCAAGGTGAATGAAAAGGCCCAGGCGGAATTGGCAGATATCCGTGAAAAGATTTCCCGGGAAGCGAAAACCGCCAAGGACGCCTTACAAACAAAAGTGGATGAATTTTCCCGTGACATCTGCCAGAAAATATTAGGGAGGACGGTTTAATGGGAATCCCAGGTTTTGGGCGCTGGTCCGGCCATCAAAGTGCCCGGTTGATTATCGTCGGTGTTGTGGTTGTGCTTTTACTGTTATCCCTGGGGATCGGAAACGCCCTGGCATCATCCGGCGGCGAGACCGGAGCAAAGGGCTGGATTGCGACCGATACTTATCGCGTAATGAATTTCGTGGTATTGCTGGTTGCTCTTATTTTTATACTGCGCAAACCCATTTCTCAGGCCCTGAACTCGCGCATCAAAGATATCCGGGAACAGCTGGAGCGTCTGGAGACCCAGAAAGCTGAAGCTGAAAAACAGCTGGCCCAATACAATGAGAGGTTATCCCAGCTGGAGAGCGAAGCCGAAAAGATTATCGAAGAATACATCAAGCAGGGCAATGAAGCTAGAGCGAAAATTTTAAAAGAAGCGCAGGCAACGGCAGAAAAACTTCAGGTTCAGGCACGGCGCAACATCGAGCACGAGTTCGATAAAGCCAGGCAGGAGTTGCAGCGTGAAGTTGTGGAAAAATCGCTTTTAAAAGCGGAAGAAACGCTAAAAAAGGCAATCACAGCCCAGGATCAGGATAAACTCGTTGACGAATATTTAGACAAGGTGGTGGCATAATGAAAAATTTAGCTGTTGCCCGGCGCTATGCCAAGGCGCTATTGCTCATCGGCAAGGAAGACGGTCAAACCGATTTCTATCGAAAGGAACTCAGCGAATTTGCCGATTTGATGGAGCAGGAGGACGCGTTGAATCAGGCAATTACCAACCCCCTGTACGAGAGCGCGGGCCGCAGAAACGTACTGCAGGCGGTAATTGATAAATTGGATATTTCCAAGACGATGAAATCATTTCTTTTATTACTCTTTGATAAGGGGAGAATCGGGTTTATCGGCAGCATAAATGATTTTTACCAGAAGCTTGCCGACGAACTTAACGATATTGCCCGGGCGAGCCTGATATCGGCGACGGCGCTTTCAGAAGATACGGTCGAGAAGATACGCGCCGCTTTGTCCAATAAGACCAGCAAGGAAATTATTCTGCAGGTTGAACAGGATCCTGAGCTGATCGGCGGCATTGTAACCCAGATCGGGGATCTTGTCTGGGATGGCAGTATCAAGACGCAATTGTCAATTATGAGAGAAACTTTAAAAAGGGGTGAGGGTGCATAATGGAATTAAAAGCTGAAGAAATAAGTCAGATTATCAAAGACCAGATTGCCGATTACGACAAAAAAGTTGAGCTCAGTGAAACCGGTGTGGTTCTTTCGGTCGGTGATGGCATTGCCAGAATTTACGGGCTCGAAAACGTTATGGCTTTGGAACTGGTGGAATTTCCGGGCGCTATTCTGGGTCTGGTTCTCAATCTTGAAGAGGACAATGTGGGTGTGGCCATCATGGGAGAAGACATCCATATCAAAGAGGGCGATATCGTCAAGCGCACCGGACGTATTGCCCAGGTGCCGGTCGGCGAAGCCGTTCTCGGACGGGTGGTATCCGCTGTGGGAGAACCGCTGGACGGCAAAGGTCCGATTGATGCCAAGGAATATAGCCGGGTGGAAGTCGTTGCCCCGGGTGTCATTGCCCGAAAAAGTGTTCATGAACCCTGCTACACCGGCCTTAAAGCAATTGATGCCATGACGCCGGTCGGAAGGGGTCAGCGGGAACTCATCATCGGTGACCGCCAGATCGGCAAAACCGCCTGCGCTGTTGACGCGATTCTGGCGCAAAAGGATACCGATGTTTTTTGCATATACGTGGCATGCGGACAGAAAAAATCCACCGTGGCCCAGGTCCATGCGGTGCTTGAAAAACACGGTGCCATGGAATACACCACCATCGTAGCGGCCTGTGCCAGTGACCCGGCTACGCTGCAGTACATCGCCCCTTACGCCGGCTGTGCCATGGGCGAATACTTCCGCGACAAAAAGCAGCATGCGCTGATTATTTACGATGACCTTTCCAAACAGGCCGCCGCCTATCGGCAGGTGTCATTGCTCCTGCGGCGGCCCCCCGGGCGCGAAGCCTATCCGGGCGACATTTTCTACAATCACTCCCGCCTGCTCGAGCGGGCCGCCAAGCTCAATGATGAACTGGGGGCCGGTTCCCTGACCGCTCTGCCGATCATCGAAACCCAGGCCGGCGACGTCTCCGCCTATATTCCGACCAACGTTATCTCCATTACTGACGGCCAGATCTATCTGGAACCGGCACTGTTTTTCGCCGGTGTGCGACCGGCCATTAACGTCGGCCTTTCCGTATCGCGGGTCGGCGGGTCTGCACAGGTCAAGGCAATGAAGCAGGTCGCCGGAACGCTGCGGCTGGATCTGGCGCAGTATCGCGAGCTTGAAGCATTTGCGGCTTTCGGCAGCGATCTGGACAAAGCCACTCAGAGACAGCTGACCCGGGGAGCCCGGTTGGTCGAAATCCTGAAGCAGCCCCAGTATGAACCCCTGCCGATGGAAAAACAGGTGACTATTCTTTATGCCGGCACCAAGGGTTTTCTCGATAAATATCCGATCGATGTTCTGGCCAAATATGAAGCCGGTCTGTATTCGTTTATCGCAGATCGGTATCCGGCCATCTTTGCGGAGCTTGCCGAAAAAAAGGAGATTACAGACGATCTCGACAAACAGATGGGCGAGGCACTGGAAGCCTACGACGAGGAGTTTAAGGACACAATAAAATAGTTATTTGTTATCCGTTATTTGTTAATAGTTTTCCATTGACTTCGAATATCGAATAACCAATAGCGAATAACTTGAATCTAAAGGCAGATAGGTATGGCGACTTTAAAAGATATCCAGTTAAAAATTGCCGCGGTAAAAAAGACCCAACAGATCACCAAAGCCATGAATATGGTGGCGGCCTCCAGGTTGCGGGGGGCTCAGACCAGCATGGAAGCGTTTCGCCCCTATGCCGGCAAGTTTTTCGAGGTGCTGGGCAGCCTGGCCCAAAGAGCCGGAGAAGAGTCCAATCCCCTGCTGGTGCCCAAAGAGGAAGTTAA